>CAZPMV010000145.1:0-8251 GCA_964587335.1 uncultured Anaerolineales bacterium | reverse complement strand
AGAATGATCAGACCCAGACTGGAGTTACTGACCCTGGAAACGGTGGAGCGGATCATCGCCGAGGCGTATGATCTGCTACAGGACCCTGGCGTACGTATCTACTCCGACGAGGCGTTAGAGCTACTGGCCGAAGCGGGCGCGGCCGTGGACAAGGCCAGCCGCGTCGCACGCATTCCGCCCGAGCTCGCGCAGCAAGCAGTGCAGAGCGCACCGTCGTCCTTCTGCCTCTACAATGCGGCTGGCGAACTGGCTGTGCATTACGGCGGCGATGATGTGCAGTTCGACCCTGGCTCAGCAGCCATCAAGATACTGGACCACGACACCACCCGCTCGCGGCCGCCCGTCACCGCCGACTTCGTACGCTACATCAAGTTGGCGGAGACGCTGCCGCAGCTCGACGCCGTGAGCACGGCTCTGGTCTGCGCTGACGTGCCCAAGGCCATGGCCGATCTCTACCGCCTCTACTTGGTGCTGCGCCACGCCACGAAGCCAGTGGTCACCGGAGCCTTTGCCATCGAAACCTGGTCTATTATGAAGGATTTGCTGGTGGCCGTGGTCGGCAGCGAAGAGGCATTGGCAGCCAGGCCCATTGCCGTGTTCGACGTCTGCCCCTCCCCACCGCTCCTGTGGAGCGACATCACTTGTCAGAACCTGATAGACTGCGCCCGTTTCTCCATTCCAGCGGAGCTGGTCTCCATGCCCTTGGCCGGAGCCACCGGACCGGCCACGCTGGTCGGCTCCGTGGTGCAGCATACTGCCGAAAACCTGAGCGGCGTGACCATCCATCAGTTGGCCAAAGCAAGCAGCCCCATCGTCTGGGGTGGCTCGCCCTCGGCCTTTGATATGCGCACCGGCACAACGCCCATGGGCGCGGTAGAGACGATGATGATAGACATGGCCTACGCTCAGGTGGGCAAATACCTGGACCTGCCCACCCACGCCTACATGGGCATGAGCGATGCCAAGATCATGGATACGCAGTGTGGTTTCGAGTCGGGCATCGGCACAGTGTTGGCGGCGCTGGCCGGAATCAACATGGTCTCCGGAGCGGGGATGCTGGACTTCGAAAGTTGCTTCAGCGTGGAGAAGCTGGTTGTAGACAGTGAGATCATCGGCCAAGCGCAGCGGCTGTTGCGGGGGATGGACGTCAGTGAGGAGCCTCTGGCCCTCACCATCATGCGGCAGGTGGGCCACGCTGGCAACTTCCTGGCCACCGAGCACACGCGCCGTTGGTTCCGCAAGGAACTGGTCATGCCCACGGCGGTGGTGGACCGCGATTTCCGCCGCACGTGGGAGGCGAAGGGAAGCAAGAGCACCGCTCAGAGGGCGCATGAGCGGGTCGAGGAACTGGTCGCCGCCTACGAGCCTGTGCTGCTGCCCGCCGAGATGGTGGGCGAACTGGAACGCATCACCCTGCAGGCGGCCAGAGCGTGTGGGCTGGACGCCTTGCCTGCCCTGGCAGAGGCTTGATCAGGGAGCGGTTCCTTTGACGTAGGTGTCGAAGAAGACTATGGACCGCCGTA
This sequence comes from uncultured Anaerolineales bacterium, assembly GCA_964587335.1. Taxonomy (GTDB): domain Bacteria; phylum Chloroflexota; class Anaerolineae; order UBA3071; family UBA3071; genus UBA3071. The sequence goes on along the minus strand of CAZPMV010000145.1, from coordinate 6,728 downwards.
TGGCCAACGAAAAGCTGTTGGAGATGTTGTGGTTGTCGCCTTCGTAGGCGTAGAACTCCACGCTCTGGCCCGCCCGTTGCATCTGCTCGTACAGCGTCGCCGAGAACTCCAGGGGGACGCTCTCGTCGGCCGTGCCGTGGTGCAGTTGGATAGGGCCTGAGAGATCCTCCAGGAAGGAGTGGGCGGAGATGGAGGCCCAGAACTGCGGGTCCTCCTCTGGCGTGCCGTATTCGCCGAGCAGATCGTCTCGCCACCGTCTGGACCAGCGCGGCGTGGGGGTCGGTTGCGACTGCTCTGCCGCCTCACCCCGCCGCCGCGACCAGCGGGTCAGCAGGTCGGGATAGGAGGCCACGACGCCAGCCCAGATGACGCCAGCTTTGATGTCCCCAGTCGCCACCATGCTGCGCAGCGTGATGTGCCCGCCCATGGAATGCCCCCACATGCCAATGCGATCGGGGTCAGCGGCCTCGTAGGCCTTGATGGCCGCCACGGCGTTGAGCACGTCCACCGTGTAGTCGGGCCGGCCATAGCTGCTCGTTGCTTCCCCTTCCGAGCTGCCATGCCCCCGGTAGTCGGGCTTGAGGACGATGTAGCCATTGCGCGCAAAGCCGTCCACATAAGCCACGTAGCGCTCCATCGTGCGGTACTCATCGGGCGGGACGTAGCCGTGATTGAACACGATGGCCGGCCAGCCGCTTTCCGGCCTCGTGCCCTTGGGCACGGTCAGGAGCGCGTAGATCTTCAACCCCTCTGACCGGTAGGACGCGATGTAGCGGCTGTAGTTTACCCCAGACGTCAGCGTCTCTTCGATGACGGTCTCGCTGTCTGGGTACTCCTGGTGACGCAGCCACTCGATGGTCAGGGGGTGCGGTGGTGTGGGCGTCGGCGTCGGCGAATTCGTCGGCGTGGCTGTTGGGGTAGGCGTTGACGTAGGCGGCGCAGGCGTGGGCGTCAGCGTCGGCGGCAGAGGCGTCGGCGTAGACGTTGCAGTGGCCGAGGGAACAGCCGTCGGCGTCGACCGCGCCGCAACACGTACCTCTGGCGTTGGAGACGGTCGACCGCTGCCGCCACAGGCAGCCAGCAGCGCTCCCAGCAGAAGAAAACGGATCAGGCTGCGCTTCACGACTGGCCACGTAAAGAGGATATCATTGCCTTGCGCCGGGCCAGACGGCCGATGGGGACGCTGCCAGCGGTGAGCTTGCTGTCTGCCCGACGACGGAAGACGTTTTCCGTGCCGCCCTGGCGGCGAACGCCGGTGCGATGGACTGCCACAGGCCGACCACCGCCACCATGCCAAAGCTGCCCAAATAGAGGCAAAGGAAGGGGATGGCCCAGGGGTGACCCTGCGTCCAGGCCACGGCGATGGTCAACGCAGCATACAACGCCAACAGCAGTTCACCCAGGATCATCCAGTCCAGATTCAAGGCATAGCGTTGGCCCTGCCAATGGCCGGTTTTGCCTTCCAGGCGGAATTTGGGCGTGCGACGGAAGCGGTTCTCACTCCCCAGCAGCCCTTGCAGCACTGCCACGCTGTTGTTGAGAGCGATGCCGCCGCCCAGCAGCACCAGCAGCGGCATGCGGGCGTAGCGCTGCCACCAGTCAGGATAGAGCGCCTTCTGTGCCACGGCGTAGAGAATGGGAGGTCCCAGGCTAGCCAGACTGAGATAGGCCAGAGGCCAGTTCAGCCTGGCTCCGCTCAACAGCAGCGGCAGCGTGGCCAGCAGCATCAAGACCATCAGCGGGTGGGCCAGGTAGCTACTCAGGTGAACGAGCGCCTGCAGCCGAGCGGTCAGCGAGCGCGGCGCCCGCCAGACGTCCTTTGCCAACTTCCGTAGACACTGGATGGAACCCTTGGCCCAGCGGGACTGCTGCCGTTTGAACGCTGCCAACTGCGGAGGCACCTCGGCCGGGGCCACTACGTGTGGCAAGTAGGCACAGCGCCAGCCAGCCAACTGCGCTCGATAGCTCAAGTCCAGGTCCTCGGAAAGTGTATCTCCGCTCCAGCCCCCACTCTCGTCAATGCAAGTCCGTCGCCAGAGGCCAGCCGTGCCGTTGAAGTTCATGAACCAGCCGGCCCTCTGCCGCGCGGTCTGCTCGATGGCGAAGTGGCCATCGAGAGCCAGGGCCTGAACTCGGGTCAGGGCCGAGTAGTCGGCGTTCAGATGCCCCCAGCGGGTCTGCAGGAAGCCAAGGCGAGAGTCGGGCTGGAAGTAAGGCACGGTACGGCGCAGGAAATCGGACGGCGGCACGAAATCGGCGTCGAAGATGGCGATCAGTTCTCCTGTGGCGCTGCGGAGGCCGTGAGCCAGCGCGCCAGCCTTGAACCCCTCACGCCCCTGGCGGCGCACCAGGGCGATGTCCACTCCCCTGGCGCGATAATGATCCACCCGTGCCTGGGCGATGGCCGTGGTCTCGTCCGTCGAATCATCCAGTATCTGGATCTGCAACCGGTCAGCAGGATAGTCGAGTTGGGCTACCGCGTCAATCAGCCGCTCCACCACATACATCTCATTGTAGATCGGGAGCTGCACCGTGACCCGGGGCGCGCTGGTGAGAGTCGGCTCGACTAGCTGCCGCTGCCGCACCCGCCAATAGACCAGTGTCAGCAACAGGGCATTCGCACCGTAGAGTGCCAGGAATAGCGCTGCAATGACGTAAACGGCTGTGAAGAGCGATGTCACGCTCTGCTTGCCTCCTTGTGCAACAGGCTCGCTCGCGCTGGACGGCCACGTCCAGCGGTTGAAGGACGGACGTGGCCGTCGGCGAGGAGCGACATCATGTGCCACCATTTCGTTAACGAAACGCAAGTATAACACCCCTCGCCCATTCGGACAAATCATAGGGTTTGACAAGAGAGCCTGCTGATGGTAGGATTGGCTCGAGGTTGTCACATGAATGAGACGCAAACTGTTCCGCACCGACTCGTTGTGGGCATCTCGGGAGCCAGTGGGACGATCTACGGCATCCGTCTCCTGCAGGTGTTACACGCCATGCCGGACGTGCAAAGCCATCTGCTGCTGAGCGAACCGGCGCGGGTCATCATGCAGCAAGAGACCGACTGGGAACCGACGGCGGTGGAGGCCCTGGCCGACGTAGTCTACGCGCCCGACGAGATGGGCGCGGCTATCGCCAGTGGCAGTTTCCGCACGCTGGGCATGGTCATCATCCCCTGTAGCATCAAGACCCTCTCGGCGGTGGCGCATAGCTATGCCGCCAATCTCATGGCCCGCGCCGCCGACGTCACGCTGAAGGAAGGGCGGTCGCTGCTGCTCGTCGTGCGGGAGACGCCGCTGCATCTGGGGCATCTGCGGCTGATGCAGCAGGTGGCGGAAATAGGCGGCGTTGTCTTCCCACCAGTCCCTGCCCTCTACGGCCGCCCGCAGACAGTGGACGATATCGTGAACGGCACTGTGGGTCGCATCCTGGCGCGGCTGGGGATCGAGAATGAGCTCTACTTCCGCTGGACAGGGCTGGGCGATGGATGACTATACGAAGGGGGCCGCTGAATGAATGATCGTCTTAGACTCTGGATGGCTGAGACCCGTGCGCCATTCTTCACCGCCACCATCGTGCCCATCCTGCTGGGCTCAGTCATCGCCTGGGCGCGGGGAGAACCCTTCCATTGGGGACTATTCTTCCTGACACTGCTGGGCGGGCTGCTGCTGCACGCCGGAGCCAACATGATCAACGACTACATGGACCACCTGCGGGGTACGGACGCCGTCAACGTGGAATTCGTCCGCCCCTTCACCGGCGGCAGCCGGATGATCCAGGAGGGACTGCTGACTCCGCGGCAGATACTGATCGCGTCGGTGCTCTGTCTGGCCTCGGGGAGCGTGGTGGGGCTCTATCTGACCAGCGTGCGGGGGTGGGCCATCCTGCTGATAGGGGCCATCGGGCTCTTCTCCGCCGTCTTCTACGTCACCCCAGGTTTCTCCCTCTCCGCCATTGGTGTGGGAGAGCTGTTCATAGCGCTCAACTTCGGCGTGCTGATGACGCTGGGCGCACACACCGTGCAGACAGGACGTTTCTCGTGGGAACCGGTGGTAGCCTCGCTGCCCGTGGCGCTGCTCATCGCCGCTGTGCTGTACATCAACGAGTTCCAGGATGCGGCCGCCGACGGTGCCGTGGGCCGGCGGCACCTGGTGGTGCGGCTGGGGAAGCGACTGGCTGCGCAGGGCTACGCGGCGCTGATGCTTGCCGTCTACCTGTCGCTGCTCCTCGGGGTGCTCCTCGATAGCGTCACCCCCTGGGCACTCCTGGGCCTGCTGACCGTCCCGCTCGCCTTCAAGGCGGTGCGGGTGGCGCTCGCCCACTACGACGATTCGCAGCAACTGGCGCCAGCCAACGCAGTCACCATCCAGGTGCACCTGCTCACGGGCCTGCTGGTGATCGTGGGCTATCTGCTCCAGGGACTCCTGTAGGCCCCCATACTCCAAGACTTCTGATGAAGAAGAGAATGACTATGCAAGCTGATCTGGTTGTTGTCCACGCCGCTCAACTGCTCACCGTCCCCGGCAGGCACGGCCCCAAGCGCGGCGAATCCCTGGCTGACCTGGGCATCATTGAGGACGGCGCGCTGGCGGTACGGGAAGGACGCATCATCGCCGTGGGGCCGACGGCGGAGGTGCTGGCTGACTTCACGGCCAAGCGGATTCTCGACGCCTGTGGCAAGGTAGTTTTGCCTGGCTTCGTGGATCCGCATACGCATCTCGTGTGGGCAGGCCAGCGGTCGGGGGAGTTCGAGCAGCGGGTGGCTGGCGCGTCCTACATGGAGATCATGGCCGCTGGCGGGGGCATCATGTCCACCGTGCGGGCGACCCGCGCCGCCTCACTGAGCGAACTAGTGACCCAGAGCCGCGCCCGCCTCAACCGCATGCTGGCCCACGGCACCACCACTGCCGAGGTGAAGACCGGCTACGGGCTGGAACTGGCGACCGAACTCAAGCAACTGGATGCTATCCGCCAACTCGATGCCACGCATCCCCTAGACCTCGTGCCCACGTTCCTCGGTGCGCACGCGGTGCCAGCGGAATACAAAGGCAGCGTTGATGAATACGTTGATCTCGTGGTCGGCACGATGCTCCCCGCGGTAGCGGAAAGGGTTAAGGGTTATGCGTCAGGGGAACATGCCTCACTCCCACACCCCCATACCCCACTCCCCATCTTCTGCGACGTATTCTGCGAAGATGGCGCCTTCGACCTGACCCAGTCGCGGCGCGTGCTGGCAGCGGCCAAGTCCTTGGGCTTCGAGCTGAAGATCCACGTGGACGAATTCACGCCGCTGGGCGGCACGCGGCTGGCGGTAGAACTGGGCGCAATCTCGGCCGACCACCTGGTCTGCACACCGCCGGAGGAAATCGAACTGCTGGCCCAATCAGACACCATCGCTGTAGCGCTGCCGGGCACCCCCTTCGGACTGGGACATCGCCAGTACACGCCGGCGCGGGCCATCATCGAGGCAGGCGGTGCGCTGGCGCTGGCCACCGACCTCAACCCCGGCACTTGCTGGTGCGAGTCGTTGCAGTTTATCATCGCCCTGGCCTGCCGCTACATGCATCTGACGCCGGCCGAGGCCATCACGGCAGCCACGCTGAACGCGGCCTGCGCCATCGGATTGGGGAAAAAGACAGGGAGCCTGGAGGTGGACAAGTGGGCCGACGTCATCATCCTGGACGTGCCCGACTATCGTCACCTGGGCTACCGCTTCGGCGCCAATCTCGTGGGTACGGTCATCAAGCGGGGAAGGGTGACTGAGTCGTTTGGGAGTACGGGGAAAATGCGGTAGGCTCATTTAGCATTGGAGTCGCCCGGTTCATAATGTTGGTGCAAAACCTTGCCAGGCAGGATAATTACCGTGCCCCTCCTGAAAACCAAACTCTATATCCCCCCCGTCCGGCCAGAGATGGTGCTGCGTCCGCGCTTGATCGCACAGTTGAACGCGGGTCTTCAGCGCAAGCTCACGCTCATCTCCGCCCCGGCCGGCTTCGGCAAGACCACGTTGTTGAGCGAATGGGCGAGTCAGCGAGTCAGCGAATCAGCGAGTGGGCGGCCCGTCGCCTGGGTTTCGCTGGACGAAGGCGACAATGACCCGACGCGGTTTTGGGCCTACTTCGTCGCCGCCGTGCAGACAGTTCGCGTCGATGTAGGAGTAGCCGCCCTGGCAGCGCTCCAATCCCCCCAGCCACAACCCATCGAACCACTCCTAACCGGCTTGATCAACGAAATAGCCGCAATCACAGCCCCCCCCTCGACAGGGCTTCGACGGGCTCAGCCCGGCAACTCAGGACCTGGCCTTGCCCTCGTCCTGGACGACTTCCACGTGATTACCGCCCCGCAGATAAATGATGCTTTCACCTTCTTGCTGGACAACCTGCCGCCGCAAATGCACGTGATCCTTTCCGGCCGGGCCGATCCACCCTGGCCTCTTGCCCGCCATCGAGCGCGCGGCGAAATGACCGAGCTGCGCGCCGATGACCTGCGCTTCACGCCCCAAGAAGCCACAGCATTCCTGAACCAGGTCATGAAGCTAGACCTGTCGCCGGAAGACGCGGCTGCGCTGGAAGAGCGCACCGAGGGATGGATCGCGGGCTTGCAGATGGCCGCCCTCTCCATGCGAGGGCGAAAAGACGTGTCGGAGTTCATCAAGGCCTTCAGCGGCGCCCACCGTTTCATCCTGGACTACCTGTTGGAGGAGGTCCTCGATCGGCAATCCAGCGACATCCAAG
>CAZPMV010000144.1:2545-8262 GCA_964587335.1 uncultured Anaerolineales bacterium | reverse complement strand
CCTACGACGTGCCGGAGGTGGACGTGCTGCTGGTGAGCGGCGGCGTGCGCACCGATGAGGACCTCTACAACCTGCGGCGGGCAGGCGAGCGGGCGCGGCAGGTGGTCGCCGTCGGGACCTGCGCCATCTCCGGCGGCGTGGCCAACCTGGGCGACCGCGACGAGGTGCGCGAGCTTTTTCTCGCCGCGGCAGAGCGGCGTCACTTGCCTCGGCTGCTGCCCAAGGTCCGTCCCGTGGACAGTGTGGTGACCGTCGACCGCTATCTGCCGGGCTGCCCGCCGACGCCGGAACTCTTTATGGCCGTGCTCCTCGATCCCTCCGACTTCAAAGCCAGCAAGACCGTCTGCCAAGAGTGCGGCCGCAAGAAGCTCAAGGATATGCGCCCCACCGGCCTGATCGGCTTCCAGCGGGGAGAGGTTCTGCCCGACATCTGCCTCATCAACCAGGGTTATCTCTGCGTCGGCTCCTCGACCCGCGGCGGCTGCCGAGCCCCCTGCACCCGCGCCGGGCATCCGTGCGTGGGTTGCCGCGGGCCATCGGACGCCTTTATCGAGAAGGCGTCGAGCAAATGGTTGACCAGCATCCAACGCGTCTTCGCCGCGATGACCGACATCCCGGCTGAGGAGATCCAGGCTGCGCTGCGTTCCCCACAACTGGCACTCTTCCTCTTCCAGTTCGCCGACTACGCTGGCACGGGGCGACCGCCCAGGCCGAAAGAGAAAGTGTTGTGAGATGCCAACCTTGACCTTCCCGCTCAGCCGCATCGAAGGGCATGCCCAGGTGGTCATCGAAGTGCGGGCCGGGAAAGTAGTCTCCGCCCGCTTCGAGGCAATGGAGTTCCGTGGCTTCGAGTACTTCGTGCAGGGTGCGCCAGCAGAGCAGATGCCGGTGATCACGCCACGCATCTGCGGCGTCTGCTCCACGGCGCATCACGTGGCGGCCGTCAAGGCCCTGGAGGATGCCTACGGCATCACGCCGCCTCCGTTGGCGCTCAAGATCCGCGAACTGCTGTTGCTCGGCCAGATCGTCCAGAACCAGGCCACATCGTTGTTTTTCTTCACTATGCCGGACCGTCTCGGGCTCAACAGTACCTTCCCGCTCGCCGAGGAAGGCTCAGAGCAGGTCAATGCAAAGATCGCCATGCGGGCGCTGCGGGTGCGCAAGGCAGGCACCGATCTGATCACCACGGCGGGCGGGCAGTTCATCCACCCCGTCAAAGCGGTCGTCGGCGGGGTGACCAGCGGCGTTGGGCCAGAGCAAGCCGCGGCCATGGGCGCGGAACTGGCTGAGGCGTTGCCCATCGCCTGCGAGCTATTCGATTATTACTGGGAGATGTCGCTGGCGATGGGGGAGCGTATCGGTACCTGGGGCGACGACGCGCCGGCCTGTTACATCGCCGCCGTCGCCGATTGCCGCCCCAACTACTATGGCGACGTCATCCGTGTGATGTGTCCTGCCGGTATCGTGCGCGCCCGCTTCCCCGCCCGCGATTTCCGTGCCCACCTCACCTATCAGGAAACCGACTACAGCTACGCAGGTCAGACGAGTTATGAGGGGGAGGTGATGCGGGCTAACAGCCTGGCGCGCGCGAACATGGCGCACTGTATGGGCACCCCGCTCGCCGACGAGTATCTGGAGCGCTTCCACGAAGCGTTTGGACAGCCGGCCCACGCTATCATGCTCTTCGACCTGGCGCGGGGCATTGAACTGGTCTACGCACTGGAGCGGGCGATGGAGATCCTGGCCGAACCGCTCGACCGGGAAGACACCGCCATCCCCTATACCCCGCGCGATGGGGAAGGATACGGCCTGGTAGAAGCGCCCCGCGGCCCCCTGATCCACCACTACCGCATCGAGAAGGGCCTCATTGCCGAGGCGAAGTTTATCATCCCCACAGTACATAACACGCTGGCCATCGAGCGGGCATTGCGCGTCGCGGCCAGGCGCTACGTCACCGCCGAGCGAGTGGACATGGAGCTGGAGCGCGCCGTGGGACGGGTTGTGCGGGCCTTCGATCCCTGCATCGCCTGTGCGACGCATTGAGAATTGAGAGGGGCAGATTGGAGAGACTCGAAATGTCACTGGAGATGTTGAAATCGCTCGTGACCACCGTGATCTTGGCCTTGGCCGTGGTACAAGCGTTCGGCATGGCGCAGGTGCGGGGCTATGTGCGTCTGTTGCCCATTGACAAGAAGCGGCTGCGACAGTGGCACCGCTGGGGTGGCATCGCCGCGCTGGTCTTGGCATCGGCTGTGGCGCTGATTTGCGTCTTCGGTGAGAGATACGCGTACTACCCGCCGCGCGTGCTGGTCCACGCAGCGATGGGCGGGCTGGCGATCCTGGCTTTGCTTCTAAAAGCCGTGATCACGAATCGATTCCGTCGCCACCTGCGCTTCACGCTGGTTTTAGGGACAGCAGCGGGCTTGCTGATCCTGGCCACGTTCGTCGCTAGCGCGCTGTGGTATTTCGTTGAAATGGCCTGATCGGGCCTTTCGACCTACAGATGACTGGGGAGGGATGAAATGAGCAAAGGTATGCCTGCCGGACTGACCGTGGCTTTGCTGATTCTGCTAGGGGGATCACTCATCGCCGCTTGTGCTACGGGTCAACAACAGGTGGACACTCCGGACACCCAAGCGCCAACGCCAACAGAGGCTCCCGCCAGCGAGGAACTTCTGCCCGCGCTTGACGGCCAGGCTTTGGTTCAAGAACGATGCACGGAATGCCATAACCTGGGGCGCGTGGAACGGGCCAGGAAGACGGAGGCAGGGTGGAAAGCGAACGTGGAGCGCATGGTGAAAATGGGCGCCCAACTCAGCCAGAAAGAACAGACAGCGGTTATCCAATACCTGGCAGAGACGTATCCCCAATAGTGTCTGACCAGACGAATGAGCAGTCTTTTGCCCGCAGCAAGAGCAGGATAGCGATCCCTGAAGAGATCGCCCAGGTGAGGGTACCATCTTGTACCCATCGCGGCATTCGAGAGGACGTGGTGGCCATGCCCATCGGCCAAGGGCACGAGCACTATGGGCGCTCTGCCAAGGTACAGGGCAGCAACCCGGTGAAACTGCCGGTGCAAGAGGTGGACGAGGACACCGGCGCGCTGGCCTGAGCAGCAACGCGGGTGCTGATCGTTCCCACGGGCCGTCGCCATCCCCGAGCCCGGTTGGAGAGCGGTGAGGGAGTGGAGCACCTGCGCGGCGGCGAGCATTAGGCGGCCCTGGCCGCTGAGCAGTACTTGACAAGGAGATAGGATGCTGATATGGTTTGAGAAGCTTAACCCCATAGTGCAGGCCCTGCTGGGAACCTGTTTCACCTGGTTCGTCACCGCGCTGGGGGCGGGACTGGTCTTTTTCTTCCGGAACATCAACCGGAAGGTACTGAACGGCATGCTCGGGTTCGCCGCCGGAGTCATGATCGCCGCCAGCTTCTGGTCACTCCTGGCACCGGCCATAGAGATGGCCGAGGCATCCGCTCTGCCAGCATGGGTTCCGGCCACAGCGGGATTCCTGCTGGGCGGCGCGTTCCTCTGGCTCGTGGACAAGATACTGCCCCACCTGCATCTGGGATTGCCCATAGAAGAGGCTGAGGGCATCAAGACAAGCTGGCATAGAAGCATCCTTCTGGTACTGGCGATAACGTTGCACAACGTACCAGAAGGGCTGGCGGTGGGAGTGGCATTTGGCGCCGTGGCTGCGGGCTTGCCTGCCGCTTCCCTGGCGGGGGCCATCGCCTTGGCATTGGGTATCGGCATTCAGAACTTCCCCGAGGGTGCAGCCGTTTCGATACCTCTCCGCCGAGAGGGCATGAGTCGTCTGAAGAGCTTCTGGTATGGGCAGTTGTCTGGAGTTGTTGAGCCCATCGCCGGTGTGCTCGGGGCATTGGCGGTGATAGCCATGCGCCCCATTCTGCCCTACGCCCTGGCCTTCGCTGCCGGCGCCATGATCTTCGTGGTCGTGGAAGAGTTGATACCCGAGTCGCAACAGGAGACGAACACCGACGTGGCGACCGTGGGTGCGATGTTGGGGTTCGCGGTCATGATGACGCTGGACGTCGCTCTGGGTTGAGAATGCAGGCTGTCGGCACGCTCTGGCTGTCCTGGAGAGCGCCGAGGGCATGGAATACCTGCGCGGCGGCGAGCACGAGCCGGCCTCCCATTCGCTGGTTGGCCGGCTATTGGGCGTGGCAGTTCGATTCAGAGGCGGATCTCGCCGACTCATGAGGAAGCGGAAGCAGGCTCGCAGTGTGCTTCCAGGCGGATGGAGGAACCATGAATTGCCAGAACTGTGGCGCCCCAATGACGTTGTTCCCAGAACGAGGCTACTTCTTCTGTGAGTACTGCAAGTCCTATTACTTCCCGTCAGAGTCCCCAGACGGAGTCAGGCTGCTAGGCAAGGCTCCGGAGGAGATTCAGTGTCCGGTCTGTAGCATCCCGCTACTCATCGCCTCGTTCGACGGCAAACACCGCGGGTACTTCTGTGAAAAGTGTAGAGGAATCCTGCTGGGCCGAGAGGCGTTTGTGGAGACCCTCGCCTCGCGCCGGGCGTGGGCTACCGAACCTCCTGAGCCACAAGGATCTGTTGACCGTGCAGACCTCGAGCGTCAGGTTCGGTGTCCTCTGTGCGAAAACGTGATGGAAACCCACCTGTACTACGGGCCTGGGACCTTCGTAATCGATTCCTGCGTGCCCTGCAATGTTCTCTGGCTGGACTATGGCGAACTCGAGCGAGCCGTCAATGCGCCTGGTCGCGATCGGGGAGCTGCCCTCCGTCGAGAGGTAAGAGTGCAGGACATAGAACTTGGGGTGGACGGGAGCAAGAGAGACGGAATCGAAGTAGACCTCACGGCGCTGCTGACCAAGCTGTTCTTCTAGCGACAGATGGTCTGGGGGAACGCGATGCCGTCCTGGCAAGCTAGAGAAGAGGAGATCCAAGCAGCACCATGCCATCCCTGATTGTTGTCTCACACTTTCAGACCCAAGCTGTCTTGGAAAAACGCAGCAGCGTTGGACAGCAAGTTGAGGTGTCCGCTGACCTCGGGCTCACAACCGTCGAAGTGACCATCGAACAGCGAGGAGTGAGCTTCCCAGACGGTCGGTCGATGAGCTGGGAAGCCATCAACGAGATCAGCGCGTCGCCGAACAACTGCTTCGTCATTATTGAGGATGGCGAGGCGCACAAGATACTGCTCTTCTCCGAGCTCACGAACCGGCTGTACAGCCTGATGCCCACCCGCAGGGCACCGACGATGCTGGTCTCGGGCATACCTATGCATCGCATCAAGGGGACCGATCCATACCACGACACCCTGGAGAAGATCAGAACGGTCAAACCCGTCGTGGGCCAGGTGCTGGACACGGCCACCGGCCTGGGCTACACGGCCATCGAAGCGGCCAAGACCGCCGATCAGGTCATCACCATCGAACTCGAGCCGGCGGTGCTGGAGATCGCCCGACTGAATCCCTGGTCACAGGCCCTGTTCGATAACCCAAAGATCAGTCAACGCATCGGCGACAGCAGCGATGTCGTCGCCGAACTCGAAAACGAGACGTTCACGCGCATCATCCACGATCCGCCGGCGTTCGCCCTGGCGGGGCATCTCTATGCCAGCGAGTTCTACGCTGAGCTGTACCGCGTGCTGCAGAGCAGGGGCCGTCTATTTCACTACGTTGGCAACCCAGAGACCAAATCGGGCCGCAACATCACCCGCGGCGTGAT
>CAZPMV010000144.1:0-2445 GCA_964587335.1 uncultured Anaerolineales bacterium | reverse complement strand
ATGTAGACGGGATGCCCTTCGTCGTGTGTGTCGGAGATGATCGTATCTACGCCGGCGCGTTCTGGACGATGGCATCTTCGTTGATCTTCGAGGGTGTGATCATCGTGCAGCCCTTCGAGACGGACAAACGTGTCATACGGATCAGCCTTGGCTATCCGACACCGGAAGCGTTTCGGGGAGCAGATCCCAGATCCGATCCCAGGATCATGCAGGCATTGGAGCAGGTAGGTAAGCTGAAATAGAGCATAGATGCACAGGTTCACCCCGTGAGCGGCACCACCATAGAATGCGTGGAATGTGGCAGGAAGCTCATCTGGAGCTATGAGCAACAGCGAGACTTCAAGGCACGCGGGTGGGATGCGCCGAAGCGGTGCCAAGACTGCCAATCAACGAATTCGAGGCCGTTCGTGCTTGACTGAGTAACGGCTTTACCCTGCTGGCTCTACCGTGCGAGAAGAGAAGGGCAACAGGGAGCACGACGAGTCGGAGGGGTTCTGAGCGCGCAATGTATTACCTTGCTACAGACTACGTTGGAGCACTCCATCTACGGTGAAAGGAGTCACCAATGAACATGTCTTGGGTCCACTTAACCATTGCAGGAACGTGAAAACGGCAGGACGATGGTAGTTGTATCAGTGGTCTGCTTTGTGGCAGTCATTGTTCTTGCTCACTTCTTCGCGCCACCAGGGTACCACTGGGCGCAGAACACGGTGAGCGAGTTGGCGGCCCAGGGACACAGGCACAAGTGGATCATGCAGGCCGGCTTCATCGGATTCGGAGCACTTCTGAATGCTGGCATCCTGGTGAAGTTCGCCGCCACAGGGAGAGTGAACTATCCTGACGTTCTGCTCATGGTGTATGGTCTCGCCATTCTCCTATCGGGCATCTTCTGTGCGGCTCCGGCTGATGAATCAATCAGTCACTCAGTCAGGGAAGCGGGCCTGCACTCATTCTTCGCATCCGTGGCCGGAGTGAGCTTCAGCTTGGCGGTTCTATGGCGCCTGTTGCTGTCTCCTGGGGGCAACGAGAGGATGTTCCACGCCGGGTTCCTGGTGGCGATTGTCGGGAGTTCCATGCTATTTGGGCTATCGGAGAACGGGGTTGTGGGGATAGAACAAGGCGTGGTTCAGAGAGCTCTGTACCTGGTGAGCTTCGTCTGGTTGATAACACAGGGGTATTGGAGTCCGGGGTAGGTAGAGATCGTGCCGGGATCGGCCGCAAGACTGATCGTCGTGGTCCACCCCGATATGCACGCTTGTGTTGTCCCACGCAGGAAGCCACTCAGGAATGCAGGCTGCAAGGGAGAGCATTGGTTCAGACGTCAGAGGAGTAGCAGCATGAGCAAACTGCGTTGGGGCATCTTGAGCACCGCCGAGATCGGCATGCAAGAAGTCATTCCCGCCATGCAACAGGGTGAGTACTGCGATATGGTGGGCATCGCTTCACGCAACCTGGACAAGGCACAGGCGGCGGCGAAGCAACTGGGCATTCCCAAGGCCTATGGCTCCTACGAGGAACTGTTGGCCGATCCCGACATCGACGCCGTCTACATCCCACTGCCCAACCACTTGCACGTTCCCTGGTCCATCAAGGCGCTGGAGGCGGGCAAGCACGTGTTGTGCGAAAAGCCCATCGGCTTGAGCGTTGCCGAAGCCCAGGAACTGCTGGATGTTGCCCGCAAGCATCCAGAACTGAAAGTGATGGAAGCGTTCATGTATCGCCATCATCCGCAGTGGCGGAAAGCAAAGCAACTGGTCACCGAGGGCAAGATCGGCGATCTGCGCACAATCCAGACCTTCTTCTCCTACTACCTCGTGGATCCGGACAATATCCGCAACAGGGCTGACATCGGCGGCGGCGGGCTGATGGACATCGGCAGCTACTGCATTTCGCTCTAGCGCTTCATCTTTGGGGCCGAACCGCAGCGGGTGTTGGGCAACATGGAATACGATCCGGTGTTCAAGACCGACCGCTTGACCTCCAGCATACTGGACTTTGGCCGCGGCACCTCGACATGGACCTGCTCGACACAATTGGTGCCTTATCAGCGAGTCAACATCTTCGGCACCGAGGGGCGAGTGGAGATCGAGATTCCCTTCAATGCCCCTTCCGACCGGCCGTGCAAGATATGGCATGAGCGTGACGGAAAGATCGAGGAGATCCTTCTCGATATCTGCGACCAGTACACGATCCAGGGCGATTTGTTCTCCCAGGCGGTGCTGAACGACACCGAGGCGCCTACGCCACTCGAAGATGCCATAGGCAACATGATCGTGATCGAGGCCATAATTCGCAGCTCCGAGAGCGGAACGTGGGTTGAAGATGTCTGAAAACAGGGCATGGCTCAAGTTAGATTGACACTTTTCCCGCGGGCTATCCAACGACTCGGGTTTTCTCTGGGCCAGATGGCTTGAAAACGGTCATTGACAGGGCTCTCAACGCCTT
>CAZPMV010000143.1:5051-8383 GCA_964587335.1 uncultured Anaerolineales bacterium | reverse complement strand
AGGTAATAGTTCGGAACGTACATCTCAGCACCTCCTGATCCTCTAACCAACTGATCCTCGAGCCAAGTCACTTCAAGGTGTAACGCACTTGATCCGCTCCGTACGTCCTATTCGGTATTCAGGTCAGTTTTGGCTTTATCCGTCGTAGAAGCAACATCCCGACCACGATCACCATAACCCCTATTGAGATGGATAGATACACATTGGTGTAGTCCCTTACCCATCCATACGCGACCGAAACACTATTCAGAATCTCTCGCCAGAGCGCCTCGCCACTATCGCCATTTGTCATGATGACAACGCCCTGACCTCTTTTGGGGTAGGCTACGAGGACGCATCTGAATCCTTCGTTCCCGCCAGGATGCATGAAATACAACAAGTCTCCCCCGTCGTCACCCATTACGGGCCCCAAGCCGCGGTCGTCAATCTGTGGAGCAAGCATTTGGTTTGCCATATCCTGAGATAGAACTTCGCTGGATTGTTCGGCGTAGGAGAGCATGATCTCGATGGCGAAGCGCGCCAGGTCAGAGGGGGTCGTCCAGAGGCTTGCCCCTGCGCCCATTTCGGGATAGGTATGCCACTTTCCTTTCAGCGGTTGGCCGTTGGCTCGATGTCCAGTAGCTGCGGCATCCTCACGCTCCTTAGGAAGCGGATACTCAAAGGTGCTGGATATCATACCCGACGGTCTAAGCACGGTTTCTTGCATAATCTCAGGGAAAGGTTTGCCCGTAACATCCATCAGAAGTTGTTGCACGATCATGTAGCCGCCGCCTGAGTAACGATGTTGTGTTCCCGGAACGATGTCTACACGAATAGGTGGAGAATTGGCCGGCGGCTCTCCATCCAGGATCTGCTGCAGAATGGGGATTTCCTCGCCTTGAGCGTAGCCTCCGAATCCGGAAACCGTCACGCCTGCGCTATGGCTTAGTAGACGGCGTAGCGTAACCTTCTCTTGTGCTGTGAACTCATTCTCAGTAACGTGCCACGAGATCAATCTCTCGTTCACGTTCTCACCAAGATCGAGAAGTTCTGCCTCGACATAATGCAGAGCAGCCACAGCAACGACGGGCTTGCCGATGGAGGCGGCTTGAAAAAGCGTGTCGGGTGTAACGGGTTTATTTCCTCCTGCTTCCGACGCCCCATACCCTTTTACCCATTCAACCTCAAAATCGCTGATGACGGCGATGCTGACGCCCGGCACATTGTAGTATTCCATACGTTCCGCAAGCGTCATTCTTTCCCAAAGCGAGTCTCTGTACTCCCTGATCAATCCATTCTCTACCCTTTGGATCTTTCTTTCAATGGACGATACGTTGGACTGAGCGCAACTCGTCGCGAGCAAAATCAGTATCATGGCGGTGAGGAACAGTCTCTTCCACATTCTGTCCACTCTCAACCCAGAATCAACCGCGCTCGCTTGAAGCGGGCCATGGCTGCCAAATGGTGGTGGTCTTGCCCGCGTCGTTGGGGCCCAGGAATCCGAAGATGATGCCGGATGGCACCTCCAGCGAGAGGCCGTCCACCGCCCTCACAGTCTCGAAATCGCGGGGGAGGTTCTCGATACGAATAGCTGCCTCAGTCATCCTGTTTCTCCTCATTCTCGTTGATGACGGTCGGTTCGCATCCGTTTGTGATATGCTTGTGCTGATCATTTGATGTCTCTCCTTTCGTGTTTCGGTTGGAATTTCATCTCGTCCTGTTTGTGCCTACAGCATAACACAAACGACTCGCTGGCGCATCGGCCATCTGGGTGATTTCGCTATTGGCCAGGTGGCTAATCTTCCTCTTGGCCTGATGGCCAATGGGCTGCACGTCCCTGGGTGCGACGTCATCACCTGCCAGGCCGGCCTTGGCTGTGAATCCAATACGATGTGCCCGCGGTTGCTCACTCAGAAGCCGCCAAAAGCAATGAACCAGTGCAGGTCAGATGCCGTGTGGAACAGAACGGCTCCCCAGATGCTCTTCGTCTTCTGCATCAGGAGGGCAAATGCGAAACCCAGGGTAAACACCAGGATCGCAAACACGAAAGCTCCAACCCCCGAAACATACGTGGCGAAAACATGGGAAACCCCAAACCAGATCGCCGTTAGCCAGACAGATGACCACGCGCCGATCACGGGCTGCAGTCTCTCCAAGAAGATCGCTCTGTACCACACTTCCTCCATAAACGCATTGGCGAGTGAGAACGCCATCCACCAGGGGATGTTTGGAAGCATGGTTTCAAAGGCGGCATCTTGACTTCCGGCTATCAGGACGGCCGACGCCGTGAAATTCACAAACGCCAGCAAACCGATCGTGAGGCCCCACTTCAGATTCCCCTTCCGCAGGTAAATCGAACCCATGTCGTCCCCCGCGAGCCTGACCAGAACCAGCATGGGTACCACCCTGAGCAGCGCGTCGGACAGCTTCGCCACCGTGAGGCCTTGTGCCGTTTCGAGAGATAGCTGAAACAGATTCAGCAGCCAATCACGGAGAGCCACTGCACAGTACCAGGTGAGCACATTTGTCAGCGAAGCAGCGAATAACGCAAACGCAACGCTCCAGTATGCGTTCAGCCGTTCGCTTCGCCGCAGGAGGACTGTGGCCGTGAGGAATACGGCCGATAGTCCGATCTTGTACGCCCCACTGGTATTCGTTGGGAAACGTGAGTGGTAATCGACGCCAAAAACGAAGACCAGCAGGCCGCAGATGAGGAGCAACATGAACAAGCCGGTGCGGCTTGCCTGCTCCCTCCAGTTCACAACCCTGTTCACCCTGTTCACCCTCTTCCCCCTTTCTCCTCGCTGAGACGAGCTTGCTATCCCTGTTCCCACTGAATGATGATTGGCTTCCAAGCAAGCAGCCGCCGCAGTTGCTTGGCCACCCCCAGGAATATGCCGGCACACCCCAAGGCCAGGAGGCCTTGGGTCTCCGCGGCAGCCAAGGGCAGCACGATGGACGAAGCGAACAGCGCCATCCAGCCCAGCAGATAGGCGCCATAGAGGTGCACCACCAGATCAATCCATCGCGTGACCGCAGTCCGGCGCCCGAGGATCAGATGTGCAAGATGCAGCATGAAAGCCGGGCCCCACCAGAGATACAGCCACGGAAGATACGGCGCGAATCCGGGCGACAGCAGCGGCGTGAATGTCGCGGGGTCAGCGGCCGACCTGTATGTACCGACCTTCCCTGGGAAAAAGGTGAAAAGAACAGCCACGGCCACGATGGCGCACATGCTGGCAACTATCCAGCCTACTTTGATCGTCTCGTCTTGCTTCCGTATGTTCTCCATGATTCTCTCCTTTGCTTGGCATTCAGCTCTCCCCAATGACACCTCAGGTGTCAGACGGAGG
>CAZPMV010000143.1:0-4951 GCA_964587335.1 uncultured Anaerolineales bacterium | reverse complement strand
CAGGTGGCCAATCTTCTTCTTGGTCAGGTGACCAACTTGTGCTGAAGGGCCAAGACTATGGCCTCTGCACGATTGGAAACGCCCAGTTTGGACAAGATGTTGCTGACGTGAGCCTTGGCGGTTGAGCGACTCACGAACAACCGCTCGGCGATATCTGGGTTGCTCAGCCCCTCGACCACCAGGGCCAGCACCTCGCGCTCGCGAGGCGTCAGATCATGGCCCGGTACGGGCTCCTGGCCGGCAGTCTGGATGAGCGCCTGGATTGCCTCCGGGGCCAGGGTAGGCCGTCCGGCATAGGCCTCCCGAATCGCCTCGGCCAAACCGTCGGCCGAGATATTCTTCAGCAGGTAGCTAATGGCCCCGGCCTGGAGCGCCCCCTGCACCAACTCCTTCTCCTGGAAGCTGGTCAGCGCGACAACCTGTATCTGAGGCCACCGTTCTCGAATCACCCGGGTGACTGCCGTCCCATCCATCTTGGGCATCACCAGGTCCATCAGGACCACGTCCGGTTGGACTTGTTCACACACTAGCAGAGCTTCTTGGCCATTGCTGGCCTCGCCCACCAGTTCCAGGTCAGCTTTCACCTTCAAGAACGTCGCCAGCCCTCTGCGGACCATGGTATGGTCATCAACGATCATCACGCGTATGGAATCTGCAACACTCATTGTTGACTGCTCCTCCTCGCTGCACGACGGAGGACAAAAAGACGGACGACGAAAGGACATCCTCTTTTCGCCCCTTTCGCGTTCCTTCCTTCGTCCTTGGTCATTCGTCATTCGTCCAGACAACTGTCACCTGCGTGCCACACCCAGGTTGGCTTTGGATCTCCAACTTTGCCCCAATGGACAAAACTCGCTCCTGCATGATGCTCAATCCCATCTCGCCTGGCTCGACATCACTCAGTTCGAAGCCATGCCCGTCGTCGGTCACACGCAGTTCTACGCTTTCCCCTTCTCCCTCTCCATCCCCAGGGGGGAAGCAGCGCAGACTCATCGCCACGTGACTGGCGCGGGCGTGCTTGGCCACATTATTCAGCGCCTCCTGGGCAATGCGGTACAGGGCAACGTGAACATCTTCAGGGAGCGCACACCTACCCTCCACTGTCATCGTGACGGGCACGCCCGTCCGTCCTGTGACGGCTTCACCGAGTTGTCGCAGCAGGTCGTCCAGGCTCGCTTCGGCCAGAGCCATCGGTCGCAGTTCCAGCAACAAGGTACGCATCTCGGCCATGGCTCCCCGGCTCAACTTCCGCAGTTCCTGCAAGAGCTGTCGCCCCTCATCCTGGTCGCTTTCCCAGAGAGCGGGCAGTGTCTCGGCGATGAGGCTGGCCGAAAACAGCGTCTGGGTGACGGCGTCGTGCAGCTCGCGGGCCAACCGACTGCGCTCTTCCATCACGGCCAACTGCTGGGCCTGCTCGTAGAGGCGAGCGTTCTCAATGGCGATAGCCGCCTGGTGGGCCAGGGATTGAAGCACCACCAGGTCACTCTCGTCGAAGGCGTCCGGGCGATCGCTCTGCACATCGAGAACGCCGATGATCTGTCCCTTGGCCTTGATGGGCACAGCGAGCTCCGAACGGCTCTTGCTGCCTCGCATCCAGACGTAGCGCGGATCCTGGCTCACATCCTGTACCATAAGGGGCTCGCCCGTGGCAGCGACCCAGCCCGTGATACCCTCCCGGCCCACTTTGAGCCGTGAGGGTTCGAATTGAAACCGAGAATCATCCCACACGATACCGGCCCCAACCTTGTAGACCACCTCATCACCTTCGATCAAGCCAATACCCACGTGATAGTAACCGAAAGCCTCTTGGATTAGCCTGGTCATCTGGGCCATCAACACATCAACGGCCAAGATGGAGGTCACCTGGCGCCCTACCTCGCTGATCACGCGGAACTGCTCCGCCCGTCGTTGCTCGGCGTCGAAGAGCCGCGCGTTCTCGATGACCACAGCCGCCTGGTTGGCCATGGCCAGCGCCAGCTCCCCCTCATGATCAGTGAAACGACGCCGCCTGGGCGGGCGGGTGGCAAGCTGCATCGCTCCCAGCCTGCGCCCTCCCACTTCGATGGGCACCACCAGGGCCGATTGAAGATCCAAGAGATTGGAGGGGCTGAGGTGTGGTTCCGAGGGCACATCCTCGATGATAAGTGGCTGAAGGGATTCGAAGACCGTCCGCCGCATCCTCTCGCTCGGAGAGAACCCCACCTCATGGTCGGCCTCAGCAAGATCAGCCAACGCGGCGGCTACTTGATTGTCGAATCCAATGTACACCGCCGGTCTGAGGGTCCCCTTTGCCTCATCATACAGCAAAATGCAACAGCACTGAACGTCGAAGACGTCCACCGCGTACTCAGCGGTCAGGCGCAGCACCTCCTCCAGGTCCAGGGTGCCGCTGATGAGCTTGGCCATCTCGGCCAAGAGGGTGGCTTCCCGCCGCCGCTCGCTCTCTGCCTCGAAGAGGTGAGCCTTCTCGAGAGCCGTGGCAGCCTGGTTGGCAAAAGCTACCAGGAGGTCCAAATCGCTCTGGTCGAACTTCCCTCTGCCCCCTTGTTTGTCCACAACCACCAAGGTACCCATGACCTGGTCCTTGCTGGTCAAGGGGGCTAGGGCGGCATTCTGTATTTGCTTCTTTGTCCCATCTTTTCGCTCCTTTCGCGTTCTTTTCTCCATCAGTGCAAGCCCGCGTCGGTCCACCCGGCTGTCGTCTTGGAGTTGGTCGGATATGAGTGGTTGGTTATGGAGGGTTACCCAGCCAGAGAGGCCACCTTCCAAGGGAGAACGACTGCCAACTACAGAAACGGCAAAGCCAGTACAGGCTACCGCCTCATCTTCGTTCTTCTCCCAATCAACCAGGTTGAGAATACCCCCATCAGCCTGCAAGAGGGTGGCGGCTTGTTGGACGATGAGGTTCAAGAGTCTGTCTAGTTCCAGGGTGCTGGCAACGGCTCTGGTGGTCTCTTGTAGAGCGGAGAGTTGGGCCAGTCGGTTCTTGGTATCCTCGTAGAGGCCAGCGTTCTCGACAGCCACTCCGATCTGATGTCCGATGGAGGTGAGCAACTGAACATCCTGGTCGGTGAACTCACGGTAGCCACGAGTGATGGCGAACAGAGTGCCCAGCACCTTCCCCTTAGAGATCAGAGGCACGCTAGCCAGGGAGCGGAGCCTTTCCTCCCTGACCACCATGCGGGAGAGCCGAGGGTCTGTAGAGGCATCCCTCACTACCAGGGGCTGGCCGGATTGGGCCACGTGTCCGGAGAAGCCTTCGCCTACCCGCAGCCGATCTATCTCCTCAACGAACCCCGGGCTGAACCCTCGCTGAGCGGCGATGGTCAGCACCCCATCATCTTCTTCATCCAGGAGATAGACTCCCCCAGCTTCGATCTCCATGACCTGCAGCGTCTTGTCCAGAGCGTCGTCCAGGATCTCATTCAAATCCAGGGACTGGCTCACCGTGGCAGCGATGGCGTTCAGGGTCGCCATCTCTTTGGTCCGGTCAGCCACCTTTTGCTCCAGGTGAGCGTACGATTCCTGGAGATGTGCAGCCATGCGGTTGAATTGCTCGGCCAGTTCCTCGATCTCGTCTCCTGTCCGGGCGCTGATCGTCTGGCCGAAATTGCCTCCAGCCATCTCCTGGGCGGCACCGATTAGCTCCGTGATCGGCTTTGTGATCCGCCTGACGCCAAATGTAACGACGATAGCAGGTATCACCACACCCAGCACCAGCAGCAACAGCAGGAAGCGCTGGTAGCCTCGAATGCCACTGGTCAGCGCAGCCCAGGTCTCCTCGCCAACGAGACCCCAAGGCGTGCCCGGCACTGGAGCGAAGCTGGCGACGATGTCCCGACCCTCCACATCGCGGGTGCGCAACGCGCCCACCTCTCCAGCCAGCACCTGTTGCACTGTCGCTTGGCTGGAGAGGCTATCCCCAATCAGGTCGGGGTCAGAATGGTGAATCGCCCGCCCCGCGCTGTCAACCAAATAGGTGCTGCCGCTCTCGCCTATACTAAGCCTGGCAATGTCGCGGTAGAAGGGATTGGTCGCGGTTGCGCCCAGACGAAACATGCCGGCCATCAGTCCCAGGAACTGACCTTGGTCTCCCTTGATGGGCACGCCGACGACGATGACCTCCGCTCCCTGCGGTCCGTCAGCCACGATGTCCGAGAAGACCGACCTTGGCAAACGCAGCATGTGGCGGAAGTAGGAGCGATTGGACCAGTTCTGCCCCAGGATCTCTGTCCGCTCCGGCTCTGCGGCCACGACCGTACCCTGATTGCTGAGGATAAGCACACCACCGTCGAAGACCTCGAAACGGCTTCTGGCCCGCATCAGTACGTCACGCTGGACGACCAAATCACTCTCGTCGGCGTAGGCGATAGGCGGCAAGCCACCCAGAAGACCGGCGTATTCGGTGAGGAGGCCAGTGTATTCTGTCAAGACTGTCGCGAACTCCCCTGCCGAGAAGCGGGCCAATTCCTGGTTTCGTACGATGACCAAGTCTTCTGTGACCCGTTGGTAGGCGCTGAAGGTGACCCAGGCTACTGCGGTGAGGATGATGGCAGTGGGCACAAAGGACCAGGCGAGGATTTTGTTGCGGAGGCTCCCCCATCGGATTCCGAACAGCATGACTGAACTCCTATGACGACGCGGGTAGATATTAGATACCGGATATTAGATTGCGGAGGTAATTGTTTCCTTCTTTCGCCCCTTTCGCGTCCTTCCTTCGCTCCTTTCGCGTTCCTTAGTCAGCCAACCACACGTCATGCAGATTGATACGGCTGTCGGGGCTGGGCTCCCAGTTGTGCACCCTGGCGGAGGCGGCCTCGATCTCCTGGGGCACGTAGAGGAAGACGGCCGGTGCGTCCTCGTAAATGATCCACTGCATCTCGTCGTAGATCTCTCGGCGCTTCTTCGGATCCGGCTCTGAGGCTCCTGCCTCGATCAATTCGTCTACTCT
>CAZPMV010000142.1:2943-8411 GCA_964587335.1 uncultured Anaerolineales bacterium | reverse complement strand
GACTATCGATCCGTGTCGAAGCATCGCCGAGATCCCTGCCTTCGCTGTTCCCCCCAAACAGCACCTTCAGCACCTTCAATGAATTCACGTCTGCAAATCCGTATCTAATGACGGCTCTTGCTGTCAGAAGTGACGCACTTCCGCTGACAAAGACGCCGGCGGTGTTTGTCCTACGGCAGGGTGAAACTCAACGCGGCCAAGCCGCAACCTAACTCTCACTGGTGTCATTGCGAGGAGCGGAGCGATGAAGCAGTCCCCAACATGGCGGGAGCAGGAGATTGCTTCGCTGCGCTCGCAATGACAGAGCAACATTCTCGCGAACGAGGCCAATGTTGCCGGGTAACATTGCAGGGCAGGGCGAAGTCTTGGCAGTCGGGCGAGAGAGCACGCTGCGGCCCTCCGAATTTGCCCTCTGCCGCTTTCTGTGCTACCTTTCGCTTTCCGAGGAGTGCGAGGACACCCCTTGCCTCTCCCCGCCCCACGCCGGTCTACCAGCGTACCAATCTACCAATTTACAGAGGGAGCACTATGCCACATCCCGTGTACAAGAAACTGGCTCAACGACTGGATGCTATCCCCAACGGCTTTCCCGCCACCGAAAGCGGCATAGAGCTGCAGTTGCTGGCCAAGATCTATACCCCAGAGCAGGCAACACTGGCCGCCGAGATGCGGCTCACGCCCGAAGGCGCCGCGGCTATCGCCGCCCGTGTGGCCCATTTGGGATGGGAGCCCGCTGCTGCTTACAGCGCCCTTAAGAACATGGCCCGCAACGGGTTGATCCGGACGCACAGGGGCGAGCGGGAGCTGAGGTTTGGCCTGATGCCCTTTGTCGTCGGCGTGTACGAGGCGCAACTGGCCCGCATGGACGAGGACATGGCCCGGCTGTTCGAAGCTTACTTCCAGGAGAGCTTCGGCAGGGAGGTCCTGAGCGCAACCCCCTCCCTGCACCGCATCATCCCCGTCGAGCAAAGCATCGCCCTGGACATAGAAGTGTTTCCCTACGAGAGAGCTTCGCAGTTGCTGGAGGGAGCCCGGTCCTTCGGGGTACGCGACTGCATCTGCCGCGTGGAGAAGCGGCTTCTGGGCGAAAGCTGCGAGCATCCCGTGGAGAACTGCCTGATCTTCACGCCCATAGAAAACGCCTTCCAGCGTAGCCGTACCACCCGGGCTATCAGCAAAGAGGAAGCCCTGAACGTCCTGCGAGAGGCAGAGGAATCGGGCCTGGTGCACTCCTCCGCCAACGTCCAGAAGGGGCATGGATACATCTGCAACTGCTGCACCTGCTGCTGCGGCATCCTGCGGGGCCTCACCGAGTTCGGCAACGCCGAGGGCATGGCCCGCTCCGCCTTCCACGCCGCCGTGGACGCTGATCTATGCACCGGTTGCGAGATCTGCCTGGACACCTGCCCCTTCGGAGCGTTGTCGCTGCCCGACGACGTAGTGGAGGTAGACCTGAGCCGCTGCATGGGCTGCGGTCTCTGCGTTCCCTCCTGCCCCAGCGAGGCGCTGGCGCTGCTGCGCAAGCCGGAAGAGGGAACCTCGCCACCACCGCTCGACGAAGAGGCATGGCTGGTGGAAAGAGCCAGTAGCCGAGAGATCGATCTGCAAGCAATATTGTAGCACCTCCGATGCAGGTCGATGCTTGCGACCAACGACGGAAGACAAAGGACGAAAGACAAAGGCAAACCTACATGCCCATCACCACCCCCGACTGGGTCAAAGAGGCCATCTTCTACCAGATCTTTCCCGACCGCTTCGCCAAGAGCACAGCAGCGCCCAAACCCTGCCGCCTACAGCCCTGGGATGCGCCGCCTACCCGGCATGGTTTCAAAGGAGGCGATCTCGTCGGGGTCGTCGAGCATCTGGACTATCTGCAAGACCTCGGCGTGACTGCCATCTACTTCAATCCGGTCTTCCAGTCCGCGGCGAATCACCGCTATCACACCTACGACTACTACCAGGTGGATCCCCTGCTGGGAGGGAACGATGCCCTGCGCACGCTGCTGCAGGATGCGCACCGCCGAGGCATGCGTGTCATCCTCGACGGCGTCTTCAACCACGCCAGCCGCGGCTTCTTCCAGTTCAACCACATCCTGGAGAACGGCCACGATTCCCCCTACCTCGACTGGTTCACCATCAACCGCTTTCCGCTTAATGCCTACGCTGCTAACGGCACGCCCAACTACAAGGCCTGGTGGAACCTCCCAGCCCTGCCTGAGTTCAACACCAACAACCCAGAAGTACGACAGTTTCTGTGGGACGTAGCCGCGCACTGGATACAACAGGGGATTGACGGTTGGCGGCTGGATGTGCCCGCGGACATTGACGATGACGAGTTCTGGCGGGAATTCCGCCGCCGCGTCAAGCAGGTCAATCCCGAGGCCTACATCGTGGGGGAGATCTGGCACCCGGCCCATCGCTGGCTGCAGGGCGATCAACTCGACGCCGTGATGAACTACCCCTTCAGCCGAGCTTGTCTGGGCTTCTTCGGCGGGGAGAAACTGGACATCAGCGCCCGGCCCGGCGGCTACGAGTTACAGCGTATCAATGCCCCCACCTTCGCCCAGCGGATCGACGACCAGTTGCGCTTGTACGACTGGGAGGTCACCCAGGCCCAGCTCAACTTGCTGGACAGCCACGACACACCCCGCTTCCTGACCCTCGTTGGCGGCGACACCGCCAGGCTCCAACTGGCCACCCTCTTCCAGATGACTTTCGTGGGCGCGCCGTGTATCTACTACGGCGACGAGATTGGCCTCGAAGGCGGACCTGACCCCGATTGTCGCCGCGCTATGCCCTGGGACGAACGGCTATGGGATCACGGCCTGTTGGATTATGTCAAACGCTGTACTGCCTTGCGACGGACGTACCCTGCCCTGCAGCGAGGCGACTACACCCGCCTGTACGCAGCCCACGGCATCTACGCGTTCGGACGGCGACTGGGCGAGGAGACGCTGGTGGTGGTGCTGAATAACAGCAACTCCACGATTGCGCTGAAGATCCCCGTTGCGGACTACCTGGCCAACGACACCGTGCTACAGGACGTGTGGAACGGCGACAATGATGTGGCAAGGGTGGTCCAAGACCATCTGTGCGGCCCGAACCTGCCGCCCCGTTCGGGGGGCGTGTTCGTTAACCCCAGATGAGCATCTACATCGACGTTTCCGCAGCCGTGCACCGGCGAGCGGGATTGGGACGCTACGCCGAAAGCCTGACACGAGCGCTGCTTCAGCAAGAACCAGACCGCTTCGCCCTCTTCCACAACCGCGAACGCGGGTTGCAGCCGCTCCAAGGGCTGCAATGGGTTCCCACCCGCTCCGTGCGTCTCGGCTACAAGCCCTGGCGTATGGCCGTCTGGCTGGGGCAACTAGCGAGGATCGGCTTCGACCGGCTGCTGCCTGGGGCGGAGCTGTTCCACGCCACCGAACACCTGCTGATGCCCTTGCACACCGTGCCCACGGTGCTCACGGTACACGACCTTATCTTCCACCTCTTCCCCCAACACCACAAGCGTCTCAACTACTGGTACCTCAACCTGACCATGCCCCTCTACTGCCGCCGCGCTCACGCTATCATCACCATCTCGCAATCGAGCAGGCGAGACCTGACGAAGTGCTACGGCGTGCCTGCTGAGAAGGTATCCGTAGTCTACGAAGCGGCTGCACCTCGTTTCCGACCGCTATCGCACGAGGCTGTCGCTGCCGTTCGCCGCCGCTATGGCCTGCCCGAACATTATGTCATCTACGTGGGTACTATCGAGCCCCGCAAGAACCTGACGCGATTGCTGGACACGCTTCTACTACTACACGAAAGAGGTGTGGGCGACAAGCTGGTGATTGTGGGAAGCAGAGGATGGCTATTCGAGCGCTTCTTCCAGCGTCTGGAGAGCATGCCTCAGAAGACTGTCTTTCTGCCAGGCTACGTCCCCGACGAAGACCTACCTGCGCTCTACAGCGGCGCAACGCTTGCCGTGCTCCCTTCACTGTACGAAGGGTTCGGATTGCCCATGCTGGAAGCGATGGCCTGTGGCACGCCCGTAGCCTGCAGCCGCACCTCCAGCCTGCCAGAGATCGGCGGCGAAGCCGCCGCCTATTTCGATCCCACCGACATCGATGATATGGCGGAGGCCATGTACGGGGTGCTTGTAGACGAGGAGCGGCAAGAGGAGATGCGAACCCGTGGCCTGGCACAAGCAGCTAAGTTCTCCTGGTCACGGGCCGCCGAGGAGACGCTGGCCGTCTACCAGCGGGTTAGGTCATGCATCACACACCCTCCCCTTGACGGATGGGGAAAGGTAGAGTACAATCGCGACCACGAAACACGAGCTTAAACTTCGTCAATCATCGAGAACAGGAGACATCATCCATGGACCTATTCGACAAATGCCACGCCTACACTCGCGCCAAAGAAGTACAAGCCCTCGGCTTCTATCCCTACTTCATCCCCCTGGAACACACGGAAGGTACCGAAGTCGTTGCCAACGGCAAGCGGCTGATCATGATCGGCTCCAACAACTACCTGGGCCTGACCACCCACCCCAAGGTGCGCTCCGCTGCCATAGAAGCCGTGCAGCAATACGGCACCAGTTGCACAGGCTCACGCTTCCTCAACGGCACCCTGGAACTCCACCGGGAACTGGAGCGCAAGCTGGCGGCCTTCATCGGCAAGGAGGCCACGTTGGTTTTCAGCACCGGCTTCCAGACCAATCTGGGGACGATCGCTGCCCTGGTGAGTCGGGCAGACATCGTGATCACAGACAAAGAGGACCACGCCAGCATCATTGACGGCTGCCGCCTCGCCTTCGGCCAGATGAAGCGCTTCCGCCACAATGACATGACCAGCCTGGAGAGAAGCCTGCAGGGTTGCGATGCGAAGGCCGGCAAACTCGTGGTCGTGGACGGCGTCTTCAGCATGGGCGGCGACATCGCTCCTCTGGCGGAGATCATCCCCCTCTGCAAGAAACACAACGCCCGTCTCATGGTGGACGACGCCCACTCCGTCGGCGTGCTGGGCGGCGGGCGGGGTACTCCAGCCCACTTCGGCCTCACCGACAACGTGGACCTGATCATGGGCACCTTCAGCAAGTCCTTCGCCTCGCTGGGCGGCTTCATCGCCGGTGACGAGGCGGTCCTCCACTACATCCAACACACCGCCCGTTCGTTCATATTCAGCGCTAGCATGGCGCCGCCAAGCGTGGCTGCCGCGCTAGCCGCGCTGGAGGTGATGCAAGAAGAGCCCGAACGGATCGAGCGGCTGCAAGCCATCGCTAAGAAGATGCGCCGAGGCTTCCAGGCACTGGGATACGACACGGGAGCCAGCGAGACTCCCATCATCCCCATAGTCATCGGCGAGGACATGGCCATGCTGCAGATGTGGAAGGCCCTGTTCGATGCCGGCATCTACGCCAATGCCATACTGCCCCCTGCTGTGCCACCCGGCAAGGCGCTGCTGCGTACCAGCTTCATGGC
>CAZPMV010000142.1:0-2843 GCA_964587335.1 uncultured Anaerolineales bacterium | reverse complement strand
TGTCATCCGCTGAGCCAACCCTGCTCACGGTACCAGCGCGCTGTGAGGGCCATGCCCGTCTGCAAGTCAACCTGGGGCACGAAGCCCAATTCGCGACGCGCTTTGCTCACATCGCAAAGCCAGTAGCGCTGCTTCATCTCCTGCAGTTTCTGATCGTTCAGCAGCACCGACCTCTTCGACAGCCTCGCCCATATCCCTCCCAAGGCTGCGAAGACCTCCAGCAAGGGGACAGGGATCACTACACGCAGCGTCCGCTTGCCCAGCGCTGCGCCCACAGCATCCAAGACCGCCTCCAAGTCATGGGCCTCGCCGTCGCAAGCGAAGTAGGTCTGCCCCACGACGCGCCCGTCCTCCAGTAGCCGCAGGGCCAACTGCACGAGGTCGCTAACGTGGATCAGGCTGACCTGTTGCGCCCCACCGCCAGGCAGCAGCTTCAGTCCCCGCCGCACCAGACGGAAGTAGGCCAAGATGTCCCGCTCACGCGGTCCATAGACAGGCGCTGGCCGCAGGATCACCGCCGGTAGCCGCCCTGCATAGGCACGGACGGCCTCCTCGCCAGCCAGCTTGCTCCGGCCATAGTGACTCACAGGGTGTGGGGGACAAGTCTCGTCTATCGGCGTGGGACTGTCGGCAGGGCCCGCAGCAGCTATGCTGGAGCAGTACACGAACCGCCTCACTCCGGGGTTCACCCGCCAGCACGCCTCCAACAGAGACCGTGTGCCCTGTTCGTTGACCCGGAAGTAAGCTGCGGCGTCTGGAGCCTTGGTCGCCCCGGCAAGGTGGTAAACAGCGTCCACGCCCCTGCAGGCCCGCTCCAGGCTTTCGACATCATCCAGCGCACCGCACACGTGCTCCAGCGGAAGAGAGGCGATGAAAGAGAGGTCGCTGGTGCGCCGTAGGAGACAGCGCACCTGGTGTCCCTGAGCCAGCAGCCCCTCCACCAGGTGCGATCCCACGAAGCCACTGCCGCCGGTGACCAGAATCAGCATTCGGCCTCTGCCACCTGCTCCCCACTCCGGCCCCCTTCTTGCAGTGGCGGCAGTTGCGAAAGGTCGCTGAACCCAAAATATTGCAGGAACTCGAAGGTGGTGCCGTAGAGGATAGGCCGCCCCGCTTGCTCCAGCCGTCCTACGGGCTCAATCAGTCCCCGGTGCAGCAGGGTGCGCAGGACGCTGTCGCAGTTGACGCCGCGCACTGCTTCGATCTGCGCTCGCGTCGCAGGCTGGCGGTAGGCGATGATGGCCAGGGTCTCCAACGCAGCCATGGACAGCTTGGTTGAAAGCTCCAGCCCCAGGAATCGTTCTATGTAAGGAGAGGCCTCCGGCGCCGTGACCATCTGCACCCGCTTGCCCTGCCACTGCAAACGCAGCCCACGACCTTCGTAGCGGCTTGTCAATTCGTCAAGCGCTCGCTCGATCAAGGATGCCTTCAGCTCCAGAGCGCGGCCCAACTGCTCCAATGTCACCGGCCCGTCAGCGACGAAGAGGAGGCTTTCCACCAAGGAAGCGAGATTGTCTGCTGGGTGCAACGTCAGTTCAGTCATCGCCGTGGCATGCCTTCATGCAACAAGATGTGTTGGTCAGCCAAGAGACGCGCTTGTGGCTGCCTTTAGCCCGCCGCCATGGGAAACATCTTCCTGATGCTCTCTTGGCACAGAACGAAGAGATATGCTATAATCCTCCCGAGTGGCAAACTTCCAAGGAGCGACACCGACGAATGCACAAAGGATTCCATCCTCGCCTGCTTCTGCTTAGCCTCGCACTTCTGTGGACCATCTTGGCTTGCAGCCCTTGCGGCTGGCTATCCCGTTCAGGGGTCACCCTGCCAGACCGCCCCATTGAGATCACGGAGGATGCAGCGCAGCGTTTTGAAGAGAAACTGCATGGCGCCTGGGAAAGCCAAGGCGAAGGTCAGTTCCGACTCCAGTTCACCGACCAGGAATTGACATCCTACATCAACCTGAAGCTCAACGCAGCGACCAGCCTTCCTCTGTCCGAGTCCCGCGTCTGGCTCACTCGTGGCAAGATCTACGTCGCCGGCGAACTGAGCAGCGAGGAGCTGCCGCTGAGCGGACAGGCCATGATCGTGACTACGGCTCAGGTAGTGGATGAGCGAGTCCGGCTGTCCATAGATCAGGCCAGCATCGGGCGGCTGCCTATCCCCCGAGCTTTCCTGGAGTCCCTGGAGGGCACGGTGAATAGCGGCCTGGCCCAGGCCCAACTGGGCATCAAAGTGCAGCGCCTGGAGATACTGGAAGGCGAAGCCATCATCATCGCCAGCCGCGATTAGTCTTGTTGGTCGCGTGGTCGGTTAGTCCTGACTACGCGACTAGACGACCACCCTGACCAAGCGACCAGGCGACTATCTGACTAGACGATGTCCTCCGGATAGGGCGCATGCTTGATGCGGACGCTGACCTTGCCAAGTTGCAGCCCCATCCGTTCCTCGACCACCTCCCGCACTACAGCTACCACCTCGTCTGTCTTCATGGGCACGTCGATCTCAGGGCTGGTTTCCAGGTCCAGTCCCACATGCACAGTCTTCCCACGACCCGAGACGTGCGGGACCACACTGATGACGTCGGCCAAGCGGTCAACGTGATAGGTCAACCGCTGAGAAACGGAGTCGGTGACAACAGTCGCCGCACTGCCTTCAGCGGTGACGATTCGGACCGTCTTGATCCTGCGACGCCGCAGTTCCAGGAACAACAAGCCCCCGAAGAGCAGCACCGCAAAGACAATGATCGCTACGCGAATGGCGACATACAGATAGCGGGCGTTGGCCTCCCAGTACTCCAGGTAGTCGCTCCAGTCGCCAGCGCTCTGTCCCACCCAACCCAATGC
>CAZPMV010000141.1:2824-8434 GCA_964587335.1 uncultured Anaerolineales bacterium | reverse complement strand
TGCATTGCATGGGTCCTCCCAAAGCCCGGCATTACTGTGAGCGCTGGGGAAGACAGGGAAAACTGTTCAAAGAGGTGAGGTGGTGAGAATGAGCTACGTCTACGAACCCGAGTGGGGCGATCCGCTTAAGGAGCTTGAGATTTCTCTTAACTTCTATCGTCACTTGGTAAGTCGTTTGCACACTTATGACGACATGGAAGTGGTCGCCTATCTGCCCGCTCGTGATGGCATCGCCTGGGCTCTCCGTCAGCTTGACAACCAGGTGGATCAGGCCATCCTGGACGAGATCAAGGCTCTGGACGCGCGGCTGCGGGAGGACACCGACTATCTGGTCAAGGAGTTGGACGTCTACGGCGATATTGGGCGGGACGAGCCAGAGGAGTACTGGTGGTGGTATCTCGACGGCGGCAAGCCTGATCCGGGCGGCATCCCCTCGGCCGAAGAGCGGCACCGCCAGACGCTGGAACTGCTGCATCCTGCGGGGCTGACCTACGAGGTCGAAAAGCGGGCTCCGGTCTACGTCGCCGAAGCAGGGGAGGATTACGCCGGTGAACGGCCTCCTGAGGAAACGAAGACTCAAGGCGATGAAAATGCCTCTCTTTCGGCCGATGGATGAGTTCTGGAAGGAACGGATGAAAGATGCGGAGTTCGTGGCTGCTCTGCAGAAGATGGAGCCAGAGTTCCAGGCAGCAAAGGAGGTGCTGCGCTTGCGCTTCGCGCAAGGGCTGACCCAGAAGGATCTGGCCGAGCGGATCGGTACCAAACAAGCCAGCATCTCCCGCCTGGAACGAGCTTCCTACAAGCCCAATCTGGACTTTCTGCAGCTGGTGGCGGCGGCCCTGAACGCCCAGGGCGAGATCCCCTTCGCGCCCAGAGAACAAGCCCTCTGATGTTCCCCTACTGGACGACAATCCGCAGCGGCTCCCCTAGCTGCTCCAGCGACGGCTGCCGGTAGAAGCCGACGAGCAGCGTGCGCGGCGCTGGCCCCAGCGCTTCGGGAAGCACCAGCCTATGCATGTCCAACAGCGTCTCCCCTGGCTGCCAGAGCGACGTAGGATAGTACACCCCGCCAGGTAGATGATCGCTCTGTGCCACCTTCTGCCCCTCTGCATCCAGCAGATGGACGAAGCTGGTATAGTCACCACCTATCTCGGCCAACGGCTGCCAGTGTAGCGCCACATCGAGCACGGTGCCCGGCTCCAAAGGAGACCGCAGATCGTAGCCGTGCAAGCGCACCGTGTCGGCCAGGGCCAAGCCGGATGGCTCTTCGGGCGGCCCGCTCGCCGCTGGCCCCAGCACCTCTATCAACCCCTCCGTCGGCTGCAAGGCGAACTTCACCTCGAGCCCCGGCATGGGCTTGATGAGGTACACCGACCGTCCGGTCTCCAGCGCTCGTTCCACTACCTGCGCCACGTTGCCCCAGCCAGGCTCCTGCACGATGAGAGGGAACAGCCCCGTCAGATCGGGCCGCACCCCCTCCACCTGCTGCATGTACCAGAGCGGCATCACCTCGTCGCGGTCGTTGCTGACCAGGATGGCCTCCTCAGGCGTCGGAGCGGCCAGGATAGCCTGCCAGCGGTCGCGGGCGGCGGTATCGCTGCTGCGGTCAACAAGGGAGAAGTTGTGTAGCAGCAATGTGATGGGCAGGGCCAGGGAGAGCAAGGCGACCATTGCAGATGGCAAATCCGAGATGGCAAATTCGAGATTGCGATTTGCCATTTGCGATTTGCGGTTTGCTCTTACCATTTCAGCCAGCGCCGCCACGCCGATGCCGATCCAGCAGGCCATGATCAGCGCTGGGGCGATGAAGAACACGTGAATATCGCCGATGCCATAGAACAGGTTGAAGGCCATCAGCGCCGCGAAGCTGAGACCCGTGAGAATCAGCAATCGCCAACGCCGCCCCACGATCAGGCGCACCAACCCCAACAGCCCCAGCATGATCCCCACCCATCCAAATTGGCGGAGCAGCACTCCTCCGGCCAGCGACAACCGCGTCCAGGCGGCAGCAGGAGAGAGCAGCGCACCGGCGAAGACACGCCCCAGAACGAAGTTCAGGAGGCCGAGCAGACTGCGGTCGTACAACTGCAACGAGCGTCCAGCGCTGAGCGGTACGGCGAGGTAGGACACGTGTGGGGCGCGCAGCGGGATGTAGAGGTAGAGCAGCAGGGGCAGCAGCAACGCGGCGAGGACGCGACCCCACGCGGAAGACCACGGACTGCCAATGGTTGATCCGTGTTCACCCGTGTTCATCCGTGTCCGATTTGTCTGCAGCGTTAGCCAGACGAAGAGCAGACCAGCAGGGGCAAGCAGCAGCATCGTACGGTGGTGGGTCAGGCTCAAGCCGCAGGCTAGGGCCACCAGGGTCAGACGGCTAGTGGCCCCTTCAGACCCGTCAGTTCCCTCAGACCCTTCCGCCCACCACAGCACCAGCCAAAGCACCCCCGCCACAAATGCCGCGTGCAGCGTGTAGATCTCCGCAATCACCGCCTGCGACCAGAAGATGTCAGAGCAAGCGAAGGTGAGGGCAGCGACGGCGGCGGCCAGGTAGCGAGCTAGCGTCGGCAGCGTGGGCACTGCAGTGCGCAGCAACCGCTCGGCCAGCAGATAGATCAATGCCACGGCCACGCCGCCCCACAGTGCCGAGAAGAGGTTCACGCGCCAGGCGACATTGCCCCAGGGGAGCAGGTGCGACCAGAGCCAGCCCAGGATGAGGTAGAGGGGATAGCCGGTGGGATGGGCGATGCCGCCCAGGTAGGCGACGAACTGGAACTCGCCGCTATCGCCTGCCAGCACGCCTGGGGCCAGAGTGCGCAAGTAGAGGATCAGGGAGGCCAGACCCAGCAGCACGGCGAGAGTGCGGTTCAGACGCCGGGAGTTCGAGTTTCCAGCTTCGGGTGAATTGACCACAATCATGCTCTGCGGTATAATCCCGCTGTAGGAAGCAAAGCTACTTCGGATATGAAGGAGAGAGGCTGATGAAGCGAGCGATAAGCGCCTTCTACGACAAGGGGGTACTCAGGCCAATGCAGCAACTGCCACTAGATGACCAGCAGGAAGTGCTGCTCCTCATCCTGCCGCTGAGACGCGGCAAGCGGTCTGTCGTTGATTCCGCGCGCGTGACGCGAATGCAAGAGCAAGCGGATGTCTGGCTGGCGCAACAGCCGGCGGATGCTGTTAGCGAGCCGCTGGTTCCTTATCAGGCGGCCGATGATTTCGCCGCCGTGCTAGCCGAAATCCGAGAGAGGGCCAGCCGCTTCAGCCAGGCAGAAATCGCTGCCGACGTGAACGCTGCCCTGGCCGAGGCACGTGAGCTGTTGCCAGAGGAGCGAGAACAACTCCATTCGGAATTGGACGCCCTGCTGGCGGAACTCACCATCCATGACATCTGCTGAGCAGCCTCACCTGAGGATCGTTGTGGACACCAATATCCTGGTGCGTGGCACTCTCTCCGCCCCTCCCCATCACCCAATCACTGATCCAGTCTAACCCAATCCACCGCCACAGCCAGCCCACGGCGATCCGGGTTGCGGCCCAAGCGCAGCCAGGCGTTGGGCTCGGCCACCAGTTCCAGCGCACTCCCCTCTGCCGCCCCCCTCACGCCGATGAACGCGTGGGCCTGACCTGCAGCGCCGCGCAGGTCAGCCTGAGCGCCCAGGCTGCGCAGAGCGGCCACCGCCTCCTCGGTAAGGTGTAGCCCGGCGTCCCCCCTGGTGGCCACGACGACGATGCGCCCGTCGGGGATCTGAGCCACGAACTCCGCCAACCGCTGCGCCTCGTACTCGTTGGCCCAGGTATCGAAGCCTCGCTTATCCAGCAATCGGCCCGACCGCTCATCGAGCACGGCCACGTTGTAGCCCCGCCGCCCTGCCGAAGCGTCGGTCTTGGCTCCTGCCTCGTCGTACACGGAGATGTAGGCATGGTCGGCCGCGGCTTCGATCTCGATGTCCACGGGCGTCGCCGCGCCGGTCGCGCCGATAGCCATATCCCCTGGCAACACATCTCGCGGACGCTCCACGCGGGCGAGCCGCAGATTCAGCCGGTTGAGTCCTGGCTGTGCAGCCTCCTCGGGCAACGGCAGCTCGATCACCTGCCAGCCCTCGGACAGGAGCTGTGGCTCGCCCAGCGGCTGGTCGTTGAGGATCACCTGCACCGACTGCGGCGACGCATCCAGGTAGCTGAAGGGAGCGATGCGCAAGCTCAAGTGGTAGTCACCCGGTTCCCGCAGCGGGAAGAAGAGTTCCGCCTTGGTCGCAGCGGCCCAGTTGGCCGTAGCGCCGAAGATGACCTCGTCGTCGTGCCAGCCCGCGCCGCGGTATGGCGCTGCCGCGGGCGTGCCCAAATCTATCTCCATCGGGAAGGTGAAAGGCGGTTGCAGCACCCGGTAAGCGCGCACGCCGTCCTGCTCGTAGAAAGGATCCGACTCTAGCGGCAGCACGTCACGGGCATACTCCCAGGTACGGGCATAGGTGTCCTGATACGGCCAGCGACCTGGAATGGGAGGCAACACGACGAGATAGCGCACGTCGTAGAGCTGCATCAACTCGTCAGCCTGAGCGCGGGCGGCGGCATCAGTCTCTGCGTCCGGCTCACGGTACAACTCCACGTCAGCCAGCGCTCGGAAAAGCGGAATGCGGCTGAAGTAGTCCATCTTGAACGACGGGGCGCGGGCAATGTTGCCGCCGATAATGGGCTTGCCGTGCACCGTCTGGTAATACTCGATGCGGGTGCGCTCTGAGCCCAGGGGGCCGAAGGAGGTGCGCCAACCCAACGGCAGTTGCATCACAGCGAACTCCCCTGGTTCAGCGGCGATTTG
This sequence comes from uncultured Anaerolineales bacterium, assembly GCA_964587335.1. Classification (GTDB taxonomy): domain Bacteria; phylum Chloroflexota; class Anaerolineae; order UBA3071; family UBA3071; genus UBA3071. Next base: position 3,618 of record CAZPMV010000141.1, on the reverse strand, counting down.
CTCGTACACAGAGGGTGTGTGAGCGCTGGTCAGTGGCAAGGGCAAGGACGCGTGTTCGAAGAGGATAACGATGGAAATGATGGAAAAGAGAGAAAAGAGGGAAAGAAGGACACTCCTTTCGCCCCTCGCTGTCCTCGTTGCCTCGGTCCTCAGTGTCAGTACCTTGGTCCGTAGCCACTGCAACAGAAAGTGTGCACCATACCCTGCCAAGACCGCCAAACCTAGCATCAGGAGCACGCTATTGCGGTTCGGCGCGCGGTTCGACTGCACGATAGGGATGTAGTGCAGCAGGGCATAAGGCAAGGGGAACGTGGCTTCCAATCCGTCCAGATCAAAGCGATAGCGTCCATTGATCTGCAGGAGCGGCCCCAGGCAGAATATCCCAAAGATGAGTGCCGTCCAAGCCCAGAGACGAACCCGCCGCCGGTAGCGCCAAAGCCCGAGCAGCGCCAGCGCCAGTGTCACGTAACCCAGGAAGACCGTGTTCACGTCAGAGAAGCGCGCTGTACCCTCCTCGACAGCCCGCAGCTCGCCTACCCAATCCCCGCCCCATAGCGGGTGGAGTTCTGTGGGCGTGAACAGCCCCGCCATATCGCTGGAGAGCTTGATCGCCTCGCCCCATCCCTCCAGTGCGTACTCCCCCGAGGCGAACTCCCGGACAATGGGAATCAGAACGGGCGACCAGAGCACAGCGACAGTGAGGCCGATCAGCAACAAACTAAGAAGTAGTTTCAAGTTCCAGGCTTTGTCCTGAGGCTCAGTCCGAAGGGTTTCAGGTTTCAGGTTCCATCGCC
>CAZPMV010000141.1:0-2724 GCA_964587335.1 uncultured Anaerolineales bacterium | reverse complement strand
AAATAGAGTGCATAGAAAGGCAGCCACTGCGTGGTCACCATGTCATAGTGGCCCATGGCAGCGTAGACGGCGCGGTTGGCGGCGAAGGCGTAGACCAAGCCCGCCACGATGGCCGCCAAGTCACGGGCCCAGGGGCCAGGAGGGGCATGGCGCTCCGTCCCCCTTGACCTGTAACCCACACTCCCGAGCAGGTAGCGCACGAGCAGGAACGTGCCGTAGCCACTGAGGATGGTGGATAGGACGAGGGTGACATTGCTCGCCGCTGGCAGGCCCATCACCATCAACAATGGCAAGGCCATAATCGCGTTGAAGAAGTTGTAGGTGTGCAGGATGAGGTCAATACCCAGGGGGAAGAAGAGCAGATCTGTGTGCAGCGGGCTGGTCAGCAGATCAACGCTAGCGCGTTTGAACCACCAGGTGTTCCAGACGAAGGTGTACTCGTCGAAGGCCCAAGTGGCACTTCCCGGCACGTGTGTGGCGAAATGGGCGACCAGCGGCCAACTGAGGGCCAGCGCCAGAGTCAGAAACAAGCCCAGGACGGCAACATGAATGAGATTAGGCCTTCTTGCACTGCCGTCAAGCATAGCGTCTCCTGAGTTCCCACACCGCGATGAAGGCATCCATGATTTCGGACAATGTGGTGTTGGATCTCCCACGCTTGCGGTTGACAAACACAGTGGGGATCTCGCCGAACCGTGCTCCCGCCTTATGCAACAGCAGAGCTGTCTCGCTGAGCACAATGTATCCCGTCGCCTGAATGCCTTCCAAGTCCAACGTTGCTAACGCCTCCCTGCGGTAGCAACGAAAACCGTTGGTGTAGTCACTGATCGGAACCCCCAGCATCGTCCTGGCGAACAGATTGGCCAGCCTACTGAAAACCCGCCGGACCGGCCCCCAATCCACGATCCTGCTGTCCTGCAGGTAGCGCGAACCGATAACCACGTCAACTTCCCGCGCCTTGCTGAGCAACGCGGCGATGTATCGGGGATGATGGGAGAAATCAGCATCCATCTCCACAATCAGCGGGACATTGGTCTCATCCAGAGCGTATCGGAACCCGGCGATGCAGGCAGAGCCGCGGCCTCCTTTGCCGGTGCGGTGGATGACCCGCACACTGGACGATTGCTTCGCCAGTTCATCAGCCACCCGCCCCGTCCCATCGGGCGAGTTGTCGTCCACAATCACGACCGAGAGGCTATGCGGAAGACCCAGAATATCCTCGACCAATGGCCGCAGGTTGTCCCTCTCGTTGTACGTCGGGATAACTATGACCGCTTCTGCCTCTCCACTCACCTAGCGTCTGCCTCCAAGGCTCTTGTGAAAAGCCTCGACCATGTACGCCAGGTCGTCCTCGGTCAGGTACTGATGGCTGCCCACGTAGAAGGCATTGAGTCCAAGATAGTCGGCATTGGGCAGCTTGCCTTCGTATTGACTCTTAAGGTACCCATAGGCCGGTTGCTGAGTGGGGATGCAACCGAAAAGCGGCCTCGTTTCGACGCCATTGGCCTCCAGTGTCTTACGAAGCTCCTTCCTGGAGACAAGATCGGGCCTCCTGATCACGATAGGATAGGCAAGGTAGGACACATCTTCAGAGTACACTGGCAACTGGAGGACATCCTCATATGCCGCCAGATGCTCATTCAAGTACTTGACGTTGCTCTGCCTCTTTTGGATGATCCAGTCCGCCTTCTTGAGCTGAACCAATCCCAACGCCGCCTGAAACTCCATGAGCTTGAAGTTGTAGCCGATCAGATCATGAGCGAACCGGGGATCGAAGTCCTCTTGCCCTTGGTAGTCCACAAGCTGGGGGCAATAGCCCTCATCTCGGGTGCAGACCAGGCAATCGCACGCCCGTCCCTGCGCCTTGATCTTACGCACCAAACGGTTGATTTCGGGATCATTGGTGGTCAGAGCGCCCATCTCTCCGGCTTGGATATTGTGGGCGATGTAGAATGAAAAAGCCGCGGCCAGAGAGAGCGAACCCGTTAGCCTGCCCTTGTACCGACTGCCATGAGCCTGCGCCGAATCCTCGAAAACAACCAGGCCACGCTCGTCCGCTATCCGGTTGATCTCGTCCATCTCCACTGGATAGCCCATGAGGTGGACCGGCAGAATGATGGCATACTCGTCAGGGCCGGAGGCATTCTGCAGAAGAGCCCGAATGTTCTCCGGAGTGATGCCAAATGTCCGCCGATCCACATCAACATAGACCGGTTCGAAGCCCACATGGCTGATCGCACTGCTGGTAGCGATATAGGTCAAAGGCGAAGTGATTACCTTGGCGCCCCGGGGCAGCCCCATCAAATGCTTGAGAGCAGCCAGACCCGCCATGAGTGCGCCAGAGCCAGAACTGGTGGCCACACTGTACGTCGTGCCCACGTATCTGGCCCACTCTTTCTCAAACTGAGCAACCTTGGGGCCTTCCGAGAGCCTGCCCGACACCAAGACTTCAAGGATAGACTCCCTCTCATCTTCCCCCAACTGAAAATCGCCCACACGAATCAGCTTGGCCTTCTTCATCCGGCTCCCTGGCGTCCTTTCGCTGCTTGGTGTCTATCCGATAACTAGCGGGCCGGGCCCCCCATGCCGTGCAATCAGCAGCGTGGATGCCGCCTCTGCTAGGTCTTCGGATAGGCCACTAGTATACACCCGAACGGCGCACAAAGCAAGACCGCCAATGTCGCTGATGACGGCCATTGTGATATGCTGCCGTGCTATTCAAAT
>CAZPMV010000140.1:0-8479 GCA_964587335.1 uncultured Anaerolineales bacterium | reverse complement strand
TGGGGAAATCAGCGGATGGGGAAATCAGCGGATGGGGAAATCAGCGGATGGGGAATCATCGAGAGCAAAGTCAGCAAGTGGGTCAATGATCCGTTGTCGTCCTGTCATCCGCGTTCTTCCGCGTGGGCATCGCCGTGGGGCGGGATGGCAAGGTGTAGGTGAGTGATAGCCACGGCTGCCGGGTGGTGGCCTTTGGCCCGCCGGAATAGGACAATGGATTGGGAAATCAACGGATGGGGAAATCAACGGATGGGGCAGCGCTGAAGGGCTGAAGGGTCTGACAGGACTGGTGTCCCAGTCTACTGGTCTGCCAGCCTGCCAACCTGCCGCCCTATGTTTTGCCATTTCCCAAGGGCATGATATAATCGCACCGTTGAATCTAATCCCTCGTCCAGGGGTATCTTGGCGAGGGTGCTTTGTGTGGCCGGGTCAATGGCGCCCCGGCGCTTTTCGCGATACCACCAATCTGCCAGCCTACCGATTGCTACAGGAGGATAAGCATTGAAACTACAGGAGTACCAATCGAAGCGCGTCTTCGCCCAATACGGCGTGCCCATCCCCTCCGGCGACGTTGCATCCACCCCCGCCGAGGCTCGCGCGATCGCCGAGCGACTGGGGAAGCGAGTGGTGGTCAAATCCCAGGTGCTGGTAGGCGGCCGCGGCAAGGCTGGCGGCATCAGGCTTGCCGACACCCCCGCGGAGGCTGAGGCGCTGGGCGAACGCATCCTGGGCATGGAGATCAAGGGATTGCCCGTGCGCAAGGTGCTGGTGGACGAGGCGGCCAGCATCCGGGACGAGTTGTACCTCGGCCTGGTGATTGACCGTGCCCGGCGGCGGGTGGTGATGATGGGCTCCAGCGAGGGGGGTGTGGACATCGAAGAGGTCGCCGCCGCCACGCCGGAGAAGATCATCAAGGTCAGCATTGATCCCTTCATTGGCCTGCGGGACTACCAGGCGCGGGAGCTGGCGCTGGGCATGGGATTGGAACGGGAGCTGATCCGCCCCTTCGTCAGGATCGCCAAGAGTCTGTACAACTGTTTCATCAGCAGCGATGCCTCGCTGGCTGAGATCAACCCGCTGGTGGTCACAGCGGATGGCAGTGGCGGCTACGGCGATCCACCGTTGCTGGCAGTGGACGGCAAGATGGTGCTGGATGACAATGGTCTCTTCCGTCACAGCGACCTGGCCGAGATGAGGGACGTGGACGAGGAGACGCCGGAGGAACGGGAGGCTCGGCAGCATGGCCTCAGCTACGTCAAGCTCGACGGCAGCATCGGCTGCATGGTCAACGGCGCTGGCCTGGCCATGGCTACCATGGATATCACCAAGCTGTTCGGTGGCGCGCCAGCCAACTTCCTGGATATCGGCGGCGGGGCCAAGGCAGACAGGGTAGCCGCAGCGTTGCGCATCATCCTTTCGGATCCCAGCGTCAAGGCGGTGCTGTTCAACATCTTCGGCGGCATTACCCGCTGCGACGAGGTGGCCAAAGGGATTCTGGCAGCGCTGGACCAGGTGCCGACCGACGTGCCCATGGTCGCCCGGCTGGTGGGCACAAACGAAGAGGAGGGACGGCGCATCCTGGCCTCGGCGGAGATGACCACGGCCTCGACACTGGCCGAAGCAGCGCAGAAGGCGGTTGCTGCGGCGCAGCGTCCTATCTGACTGCTCGTTACCGGACCCTTTTGCTAGGACGCGGATGAACACGGACAAACACGGACCCTTCTCTTTGTCCTTCGCTCATTCAAGAGTGTCAAGACAGCAGTTCGTCAGTCCTGACTGCAGACACAGGACTTCTTTCCTGACTGTCCGTGGTCATCCGCGTGTGTCCGCGTCCCTCACGTGCGAAACGCCTACATCACTGCCGTCCTCGCTTTGGCAGTTTGACAACGAAGCCAGAAGATGTATAATGGTCACAGAGACAATATGTCATTGTGACTATTCTTGAGGAGGCGTCTATGACTGCGTCAACGGTTAGCGTACGGGAGGCGAAGGCCAGATTCTCAGAAATCAGCAACCGCGTGGTCTGGGGAGGCGAGCGTTTCGTCATAAAGCGGCACGGCAAGCCGTTCGTGGCTCTGGTCAGTGTGGATGATCTGAAGCGGATTGAGGAGCTTGAGGGAAGGCTGTCTCTCCAGCGAGAGCATCCACCAGAGCAGGGACAGGCCCTGCGTGAACTGAGAGCGGCCTACCTGACCATGTCTGAGCAAGAGCGACAGGTAGAGATTGCCCACGCAGAGGAAGGGTTGCGTGGACAGATCAGCCCTGATGAGGCTTTTCCCGATGAGGAAGAGTGGCCATGGTGGGAGTGAAGCGGGGTGATATCTGGCTGGTGGATCTCAACCCAGTGCGCGGCAGCGAACAGCGAGGTGTCCGGCCCTGTCTGGTCATCAGCAACGACGTGATCAACGAGTGTGCTCCGACCGTCTGCGTTGCGCCGCTCACCAGCAGCCTAGCTGGTCGCAGGTTTCCCATCAACGTCGTCTTGGAGCGAGAGGATACCGGCTTGAAGACCGATTCTCTGCTCCTATGTGGACAGGTTCGGACCGTAGCGAAAGAGCGTCTTCTGAGAAAGCTGTCTGTTGTGAGAGTTGGACGTATGTCGGGCGTCGAAAGGGCTCTGAGCTTGTATTTGGGCCTGACTTCATGAGTCCTGCAGGGAGAGTTTAGAGAAACCATTGGGCTCGCCGAAACCGGCGGCTGAGAGCTGCCTTAGTAGGCTTTTCGGGTATGGTACTTGGAGGGCGGGAAGCGGGAGATGGACTGCATATTCTGTGCTATCATTGAGGGCAAGGCGCCGGCTGAGATCGTCTACGAGGACGAGGCGACGGTGGCCTTTATGGACATCAATCCCGCCAATCCAGGGCACGTGTTGGTTGTCCCCAGGCGGCACGTGCGGGACGTCTTCGATATTGACGAGGAGACCGCCGCGGCGGTGATGCGGGCTGCGGTGCGGGTGACGCGGGCCATCAAGGCCGCCTTGCAGCCCGACGGCGTCAACCTGATGCAGGCCAGTGGCCGTGCGGCCTTCCAGTCCGTTTTTCATTTCCACCTCCACGTTGTGCCCCGCTGGTGGGATGACAGCCTGAAGCTGCCCTGGCGGCCAACACCTGGCGACCCATCGGCCATACGGGCGGCAGCTTCACGCATACGAGAGCATATCGGAGGGTAAGGTGTTGTCGAATCAGGATTCCAATGTTCCCCTACGGCAATTGGAAGGAGATTTCTGAATGAGCATTCTGGTCAACAAAGACACCCGCCTCGTCGTGCAGGGGATCACCGGGCGCGAGGGGCTGTTTCACACTGAGCAGATGATCGAATACGGCACCAATGTGGTGGCTGGTGTCACTCCCGGCAAGGGAGGCGAGTGGGCAGCCGGCGCCCCTGTCTTCGACACCGTCAAGGAAGCCGTGGAGGCACGCGGGGCCAACACCTCGGTCATCTTCGTGCCCGCCCGCTTTGCCCCCGATGCCATCCTGGAGGCGGCCGACGCGGGGATCCGAGTCATCGTCTGTATCACCGAGGGCGTCCCCACGCTGGACATGATCCGCGTGCGCGCCTACCTGGATCAGGTTGGAGCGCGGCTCATCGGACCCAATTGCCCAGGTCTCATCACCCCCTGCGAGGCGAAGGTGGGCATCATGCCAGGACACATCCATAGGCCTGGTGCTGTGGGCGTCGTGTCCCGCAGTGGCACTCTGACCTACGAGGTGGTCTACGCACTCACACAGCGGGGCATCGGCCAGTCCACCGCAGTGGGCATCGGCGGCGACCAGATCATCGGCACCACTTTCATGGATGTGCTGAAGCTCTTTGATGAGGATCCGCAGACAGAGCAGATCGTGCTTATCGGCGAAATCGGCGGCACGGACGAGGAGCGGGCAGCAGGGTACCTGGCGGAACGCATGGTCAAGCCGGTGACCGCGTTCATCGCTGGGCAAACCGCGCCGCCAGGCAAGCGCATGGGACATGCCGGCGCCATCATCTCTGGCGGCACGGGCACGGCTGAGGATAAGATCAGGGCATTGCAGGCGGCCAACGTGAAAGTCGCCCGCCATCCGGAGGAGATTGCCGAGATCGTGGCGTCGCAGATGTAGTTGTACCAAGCGCGCCTTAATCCTGCGCTGGTGGGCACTCCCTACGTGAAACGCAAAACGCAAAACGTGAAGCGCATGTTTTGGAGGATGCTTACGTTTTACGCATCCTGCTTCACTTGCCCCTTTGCGCCAGGTTCTGAATTCGAGCTTCCGCTCGATGCTGAGCTTCCTTTGCCGCTGCCCGCTGAGGATTGAACCCTATGCCATTGTCGTTGCTCCAAACTGACGTAGAAGTGGAACTGGCTCCGTCAGGCTCGTTGGCCGAGCAGGTCTGCCGCTTCCTGCGAGGGCAGGGCGGACCTGCCTGGGTGGTGGGAGGATACGTGCGCGACCGGCTTCTGGGCCGCGAGACGCACGATCTGGATGTGGCTGTGCCCGCTGAGGCCATCCCGCTGGCCCGGGCCGTGGCCGATCATTTCGGCGGGGCGTTCTTCCCGCTGGATAAGGAACGAGACATGGGGCGCGCTGTGCTGCGCGAGGCGGGGCAGCCCTTCATCGTGGATATCTGCCGCTTGCGCGGTGGCGGCCTGGCGGCCGATCTGGCGCTGCGCGATTTCACCATCAACGCCATGGCCGGGGATCTCAGCGCTGAGTCCATGATCGTGATCGACCGCCACGGTGGTCGCCAAGACCTGGACGCTCGACTGGTGAGAGCGGTGGGCAAGGGGGGCTTCCGGGACGATCCAGTGCGCACGCTGCGGGCCGTGCGGCTGGCGGCGGAACTGGGCTTCCAGTTGGAGGAGCAGACGGCGGCCTGGATTCGGCAGGGCGCGCCGCTGCTGGCGGCAAGCTCCATGGAACGTGTCCGCGATGAGATGGTGCGCATCGTGGCTGCGGAGAACGCCGCCGCTCATCTGGGTCAACTCGACAGGTTGGGCCTACTGGACGTTGTCCTGCCGGAGGTCGCGGGCCTGCAGGGCGTGGAGCAGTCCCCACCGCACTACCTCGACGTCTATGAGCATTCCTTGGAGACCGTTCAGCAGTTGGAATGGGTGTTGGAGGTCGTCGAGGGGTCTGGGGCGGCTGAGGAAACTGAGGGGTCTGAAGGGGCCGGACACCGAACAGCGAACACTGGACGCAATAGCCAATACCCAATACCCAGTACCCAACGTGTCGAGGAGGTGCTAAGAGCCAGCCTCTCCCCTTTCACTGCCGATGTGCAGACCCATCTGGCTCAATCCACCTCGGCCGGGCGCACGCGGGGCATGATGCTCAAGTGGGCGGCGCTGTTGCACGACCTGGGTAAGCCGAAGGCTCGCAGCGTCGAGTCCAGCGGACGGGTGCGGTTCTTCGAGCACGAGGCCATCGGTGCGGAATTGGCGGCGCGAGCGCTGCGAAGGCTACGTTTCACCAATGCCGAGGTGCTCTGGGTGGAAACCATTGTGCGCCGGCACCTCCGCCCCGCGCTCCTGGCCCGCGAGCCATCCCTCACCCGCAGGGCCATCTACCGCTTCTTCCGCGATGCGGGCGAGGCGGGAGTGGACACGGGCCTGCTCACGCTGGCCGATCATCTGGCTACCTGGGGGCCGAAGCTCATCGCTGAGCGCTGGACGCGGCGGGTGGAGACGGTCGCTCTCTTGCTCGATGCTTACTTCACTCGACATAAGGTCACTGTCGCGCCTCAGCCGCTGTTGAGTGGGTGGGACTTGCAGGAGCAGTTCGGCCTGGCGCAGGGGCCACGCATTGGTGTCCTGCTGGAGGCACTGCGCGAAGCCCAGGCGGTCGGCCAAGTGCGTAGCCGAGACGAGGCGGAAGCGCTGATTCGTCGTTTGCTGGCAGAGGATGTCAGCGGATCAGCCGATGAAGCGGATGAAGCGGATGAAGCCGATTGAACCGAGTGGGGCGGCGGTGGGGAGACCGCCGCGAACGAAGCGATTCCGTTCGATGAGCAGGAGCTGAGATGTTCGAGCAGGATGTCAGCGGATCAGCCGATGAAGCCGATGAAGCGGATCAGCCGATGAAGCCGATGAAGCCGATGAACCTGATGAAGCCGATTGAACCGAGTGGGGCGGCGGTTGGGAGACCGCCGCGAGCGGAGTGATTCCGTTCGATGAGTAGGTGCTGAGATGCCTGAGCAGTTGTCTTTGATTGAGGCTCTGGAAAAGCAGAGGAAGCAACGGGAGCGGAGGCAATGGCGGCGCGTGCGTGCCTTCGCCAATCGCTTGCGGGTCGTTGCTTTCGTCGCCGTCCTGCTCGGCGGTTTGCTGACTCTGGCCGCGCAGGCATGGGGCAGGGCGTATGACCTCGATTGGTTGGGCTACGTCATGGCGCTCATCATGGCCCTGGCCTGGCTGTATACAGCGGGCTTGCTCGCACTGTTCTGGCGGCGCACCCGTTTCACCGCCTATCTGCTGAAGACCCACTGGACCTGGCTGGCTGTGCTGGTGGGCATCCCGATTGATGTGCTTCAGATGGCGTACTACCGCCTGCGCGTGCCCGCGTGGCTGGTTTTGATCCTTGTTGGTAGCCTGTTCTTGCGCTGGCGCACGATCGGTGCTGAGGAGGAGATGCGAGCTCATGCCTCGCAGTGGGAGCGCCTCTTTCCGCTTTCGTGGAACGACCTGATGCTCATGCGCTTCCCTGACCTACGAAAGGCCCCCGCTGCCGAGATGTAGGCAGTGCGATCTGTGTGTGCAGACCGGTGGCCTGACAGCGCGGAGGTGTTGGCGAGGGTGGTGGATTTCCTGCGCCAGCTTGAGTGGAGGGGAGAAGTTTGACAGGAGCGAGGGGTTACGCTATAATCGCTCAGTTTGTGGCCGACATCCTATATCAGAACTTGGGGGAGTTGTTGCATGAGAGAACGTAACGTGGTTTTGTTGGCTTTCATCGTCGTCCTGGCACTGGCAGCGCTGTGGATTGATCTGCCCATTGACCATCCCGAATGGGCACAGAAGCTCCTCTTCTGGCAGCCCGAGGGCACGCGCGACTTGGAGCTGAAACAGGGGCTCGATCTGCAGGGCGGGTTGCAGGTGCTGCTGGAGGCGGATGTGCCCGAAGGCGAGGAACTCCCGGACGGTGCCCTGGAGGCGGCCAAGGGCATCATCGAGAACCGCGTCAATGGCCTGGGGGTGACCGAGCCGTTGATCCAGATCCAGGGTCAGCAGCGCATCATCGTCGAGTTGCCGGGCATCAAGGACCCCGACCAGGCGATTGCCACGCTCAAGGGTACGGGCCTTCTGGAGTTCGTCGGGGCGGGCGATGCTTTCCTGCGGGAGGGCACCATCATCCGCACCAGCCTCGGCGGCGACGATCTGGCATCCTCATTCGTCATCACTCCCACGGCCGAGATCACTCCCACCGCCGCGGTGACGGAGACAGCGGTCGCTCCCTCGGGACAGGTGTACGAGACCGTCATGAGCGGCAAGCACCTGAAGACGGCGGGAGTGAGCACCGACGAGTACGGGCGGCCGCAGATCAACTTCGAGCTCACCAACGAAGGGGCCCGGATCTTCGCCGGCTATACTCGTCAGAACATCGACAAGTTCCTTTGTATCACCATGGACAAGGTGGTCATCTCCTGCCCCATCATCAAGTCGGCCATTCCCGATGGACAGGGCGTCATCAGTAGCGAGCAGGGCTTCTCGTTGGAGTATGCTCGCGGTCTGGCCGTGCAGATGCGCTATGGTGCGCTGCCGGTGCCGCTGAAGGTGCTCAACAACCGCACCGTCGGCGCCACGCTGGGTCAGGATTCGGTGCAGAAGAGCATCACCGCCGGGGTGGTGGGGCTTTCCGTGGTCTTGCTGTTCATGCTGAGCTACTACCGGTTGCCGGGCCTCCTGGCTGACCTGGCGCTCGTCATCTACGCCTTGCTCAACCTGGCCGCCTTCAAGCTGCTGCCTGTGGTGCTGACATTGCCGGGCATTGCCGGCTTCCTGCTTTCCACAGGCATGGCGGTGGATGCCAACGTGCTCATCTTCGAGCGCATGAAGGAGGAGCTGCGGGCGGGGCGGTCGCTGGGCGCATCCATAGAGGCGGGCTTCAGCCGTGCCTGGACGTCCATTCTCGACTCCAACCTGTCCACGCTGATCACCTGTGCCATCCTCTATTTCTTCGGCGGCGCGTTTGGGGCCAGCACGGTGCGTGGCTTCGCTTTCACTCTGGGCATCGGTGTGCTCCTGAGCATGTTCACCGCTGTCATCGTGACCCGCACCTTCGTGCGTTTCGTGTTCGAGGTAGCCGGCGAGAAACTGCGCAAGAACCGCTGGTTGCTGGGAGTGTAGCTGCAATATCTCAATGACCAATGTCCAACTCCCAAGTTGGTCGTTGGCCGTTCGTCATGGGTCATTATCGGAGGAGTTATGTATAACCTGGTTGAGAAGCGAAAGTGGTACTATCTGGCTTCGGCTATCCTCATCATCCCTGGGCTGATCGTGATGATCTATTCC
>CAZPMV010000139.1:5653-8532 GCA_964587335.1 uncultured Anaerolineales bacterium | reverse complement strand
GGGAGCGCTCACTCTGGCGGCCAACGCCAAGCGTGGGGGCGGTACCGTAGTTGGCTCCCGGGACGGCGGACATGATGTAGGCGTCGGCGACCGGCTCCAGGCTGAGCCTCACCTGCGTGGGCGTGTTGGTCGGCGTGGGCGTGTCGCCGGGCCTGACCGTGGCCGTCGGCGTTGGCGTTGGCGTGGGCGTGTCGCTGGGCCTGACCGTGGTCGTCGGTGTCGGCGTCGGTGTGTTGGTGGACCCGACGGTGGCCGTTGGCGTGGGCGTCGGCGTGTTGGTGGGCCGGGCAGTGGCCGTCGGCGTTGGCGTGCGCGTGGGCTCCGGCGTCAGGCCCGTCACTGCAAGCAGTGGCAGGTAGACCATGAACTGCCTGGCAGGGAGCACCTGTAGGCTCACTTCGATCGTCGCGGTCTCGCGCCGCCTGTCGGAACCGGTTGCGATGAGGCCAGAGGTATCAAGACTGCTGATGGTTACCATGCCCTTGTAATGGCCCGGTGCCAGTCCCGTCGGATCGACGCCGATCAGCAGCTCCGCAGGTGCCTCACCGCTGCTGCTGCCAAGGGTGATCCACGAAGCCGACTTGGAGGCTGTCCAGTTCAACGTGTCAGCCCCAAAGTTGTGGATCTGAAGCTTCTGGAGACTGATCGAAAGGCTGTTGCTCGGCGTGACGAACTTGTACTCCGTTTTTCCCGCAAGCGTAAGCTTGGGCCCCGCGTGATGGGGCGGATGCTCCGGGCCGCACGGGTCGGTGCCGGCATCGGCCTCGACGTCGTCGTCGAAACCATCCCGGTCACTGTCGGCTTTGGTGGGGTAGGTGCCCAGGTTGAACTCCTGGATATTGGTCAGACCGTCCTGATCTGGATCGGCTGTGCTGTACGTCACGTCAAAGATTGCCGCCCAGGCGTCGGACAGCCCGTCGCCGTCGCCGTCGGTCGGATCGGCGTACATGCCAATAGTCGTCGCTTCTGGCCCCAGGTAGCCGATGCCGTTGTAGGCCGCTACCGAGATCAGGTAGCGCTGGCCGTCCGTGAGGCCGGTGAGGTCGTACTCCAGCACGTTGCCGACGTCTATGGGCGGGAAACCCTGCGTGGCCACGTGGCTCCCCCCCGGAATCTGGCAGCCGATTGGCTCGTAGCCGAGGAGATAGCCTGCCGGGATTCCGGTGGACGGCGGTTCCCACACCACGCGCAGGCTCGCCCCTCCACCAAATGGGTTGGGAACCATGCCGGCCTCCAGATAGCGGGGCGGCCCGAGTCGCGTGTCGGGCTTGCCCAGCGTCACCGTGACGGGAGTACAGTCACTGACGTTACCGGAGGCGTCGTAGGCCCGCACGCAGTAGGTGGTGGTGTAGCCCTGGAGCAGCCCGCCGAGCCGGGCCTGTTCAAAAATCGCCACCCAGGGCGCGCTGGGCAGCAACCGCTTGACTCGCTGCAGGTCCTTGTTGTCCCAGGAGGGGTAGGTGTACTCGATCAGGTAGCCGGCCAGATCCTGCGTCGTGTTATCACGCCACCAAACGACCACCAGTGCATCCTCGAGGGTCACGTCCCCAAGGACCACCGGGGCGGGCGGCGGCGTGGTATCGTTGATGACCACCGAGCCGGGCGCCCAGGAGACGATGTGGCCATTGGCATGATGGTGGTCGTCAATGCGAGCGCCGACCGCGTACTCGCCGGAGGCCAGCCCCGAGGTATCCCACAGGTAGTTGCCATCCGAGGCGTGGACGCCGTTGGCGATCATGGTGGGACTGATGATCTCGGTATCAGTAACCGGCTTGGCGGCCAGGGGGGTGTAGAACAGCTCCAGTCGTTCGGTGATCGGCTGCGAGGCGCGCAGGGCGCTCCATTGCAGGGTGATCTGCCCTGAACCATCCACCTGGCTCAGCGGATTGATCCAGGTGAGGGTGGGCGGCGGCGGGTCGGTGGCAAAGAGGATGGAGTAGTTGTGCTGGATGGTCGCGTTCGGGAAGTTCAGGCCGGGGCCAACGAGCCGCAGCCACCAGGTGCCGGCCTCCAACGTCTCGCCGCTGACCGGGGTGACGGCAAAGGTGACCCGCTTGCCGCCCGTCGAGAGGGTCTGGGTGTAGACGACACCGGGAGCATCGCCGGTGATTTCGGTGCTGTCCGGTTTGACCAACGTGATGGCCATACCACTGTTCAGCCAGCCAACGGAAAAGATGGCCCGGCCGGCCGCACCAGGCGCGATGGGGAAGGGGCAGGCGTGGGTCAGGGGCGTGCTCGTGGTGTCGCAACCGTGGGTAGCCGGAGCAACCTTGGGCCAGTTCTCGATAGGCGACTTGAGCGGTGGGTAAAGGTTTAACTGCAGACTGCCCGGCGGTTCGATCTGGGTTAGCTTGGGCGGTGCCGGCGCCGCGAGGCCATCGGGGGAAGGCGACACAAGTCGATCCACGTGTCCTGCCTGAGTGCTCATGTTGACGGCCTGCGCACTGCCACCGTATTCGTCAATCAAGACGTGGTCGTCCGTGCCCAGGATGAGCTCGAGGTCGTCCTCGTCAGCATAGAGCCCAACATCGAAGTCGGCGACGGTGAGCACGCCTGACATGCCCCAGAGGTAGCTCGTGCAACTGGGGTTGGTGCAGAACTCGCCAAAGGCGATCTTGATGCTGATGTAAATGTCGAAGGGCGGCACCCACGGGATGACGAGGTCCTCTTCGATGAAGAGGGTGGCCTTGATGCTGCCGGTGAAGTGGAGTTCATTGTCCGTGATCCACGGGTACTTGCCCTGCCACCCCTGGCCGACCCAGGTGTGCATCTTCAGCTCCCCGGTGATGATCCCAAAGGCACGGATGTCGGCCTTGACGAGGATGTCGAGGGGCTCCCAGGCCACCTGGAGCAGCAGGTCGGCGTCGAGCTCGCCCACG
>CAZPMV010000139.1:0-5643 GCA_964587335.1 uncultured Anaerolineales bacterium | reverse complement strand
CCATGATGGTGGCGCCGGCCTGGAGCTCGAAGAGACCGCGAGTGTCAATGGTCACCTGGCCTAAGCCGTTGGACAGCACCGCGTCGCTGGGCACGGAGCGGAAGCCGATCTGCATCGTGATCACGGTGTGGTCCGGGCCAATGGTGACTATGCCCCCGATGAGGTCAACGCCGACGCCGGTGGCTCCCACCGGGATGTAAGTCGGAGCGATGTCCAGGATGAGCTTGGCTTCTTTGAGTTTGGTCTCGCATAGCTTGAAGCCGAGCTGGACTGACGGGGGCGCCGGCGCTCCCCCGCTGCTCCCGTCGTCACCCAGCATGGGCAGGGCGATGGCCGCCTCGCCCCGAATCACCGTCACGATCTCACTGCTGCCGCACGTCTCCTCGGTGACCTTGACGGTGGCTCCCCAGGTATCGAAGCTGAATGACTGCTCAAAGGTGGTCGCATTCAGCCTGCTGCCGGCGTTGGGGTGGTCCTTGCTGAAGATCTGCAACCGACCGGCCTGGCTGAGCATGACGGTGCCGGCGGTTCCCTCTACAGAGATATCAGGTAACTCCCACAGCCTCACCTCGTCGTTGCCGTTGTTCCAATCGTACTCGGGCAAGCGCAGGTCGAGGCAGCTTTTGGCTTGGCCACAGTTCTTGGAGACGGGATCTGGGTCGTCAACGGCCATGCGACGCGCCTCACCGGGCGGCTGAATGACCACCTGCACCCTCTTCGTCGCCCCACCCAGCCCTCCAGGCTGCGTAATTTTGGCATAAGGAGCCCGGAGCTGGCTGTTGGTTGGGCCGGTTTGCTTCTTGAAGTTGTCGGGGGTCAGGACCAGGCCGGTGGCAGCACCGTCGGGCCCGTTGAGGATCCACAGCTCGAGGCTGGCCAGGCTCACCGGCCAGGGCAGCGATTGCGGTTGCGCGACGTTCACGTCAAATTGATAACGCTTGTACTCGTTGGGATCGGTCAAGCCGGGGTCAGGGTACAGCTCCCACGGGACGTTCCATGTCCTTTCGTAAGGGCCATCCTTCGTATCCACGACCACGGGCACACTGATCGAACCGCCGCCAATGGCCTTCCCACCCGTCGCTGTGGTGCTGATCGAGTCGAGGGTAGGCGTGAAGCTGGTCCCCCAGGGATTGAAGGGTTTCAGGCGCCGCTCCGTGTTTTCCATCGGCACGAGCGCTGCGCAGGTGCTTGGTGGGGTCGTACAGGATACCTCGCCGGTATGGTCGGGGAGGGCTGGGTAGAACAGGGGTAGACCGTAGATCCCTGAGGACGGAGCGCGCTGGCCTCGGTCGGTGCCATCGGCGAACGGCGAGTCTGTATCCTTGTAGGCCAGACCGACCCCGCTTTCGACAGTCGTGAAGAGGGTCGAGCCCGTGCTATTCAAGCAGACCGAGCCCTGTGCCACGTAGATCCAGCGGCCCTGGAAGGGACCCATCACGGGGGTGCCAAACTGCTCGTTCTTGCTACACCAGGCCTCTCCGTTGGGGCCGGGCTCGTCGAAACCCCCTTCACTGTAGACGGTCAGGCCAAGCGCCGACTTCGAGGGTGTCTTGAAGTTGTGGGCAGGCAGCGGATCATGGGGCAAGATGATCGGTTGACAGTCAAACTTCTTCGTCGGGATCGTCCCGTCCGGACAGGCGAGTATCTCCACCGTGACACTGTAGACGAGGGCGGGTCCAGTAAAGGGATTCGGATCCTCGATAGGGCGTTCCCTGTTGATGATGGCCAGCGCGTAGGCGCCGCTGACGTTGGCGGCGCCGATATCGAACGTGCGTACGGGCCCCTGTTCGGGTGCATAGTCAGTGAGCACACCCTCGTTACCGTTGTGCAGGCCGCGGACGGCCGATTTGATTCCGCCGCTCGTCGGCTCGATGATTGCCAGATCGAGGGCGGCTGTTGTCGCAACTATGATGCCGGCGCTGTATTTGGCGCCCAGCGTGAACTCTCGCAGCTCGATCAACCGGTCCGAGCTGAAAAAGAATGTCTCGCTCCTCCAGGATCCGTCGGGCAGCCCGGGCACACCATTAGTAGGTGTCCAGAGGTTAGCCTTCTGGTACTCGATGCGGTAGTTGCGCCGCTGGTCGTCGGGGAAGAAGTTGTCCTCCGCTCTGAACACCTCGGCCTTGAGTGTCTCGCTGCTGATGCTTGAGTTGTGGCCATCAATGAACACGTAGGACGTGCCTTCCGTAGAAGTGCCGCCTTCGGCGAGGAGCTCCAGCGAGCCGTCTGTTTTCTCCTGCCTTACATTCACCCCCGCCGTGACAGGGACAGGCGTGGTCCAGTCGAGGGCGTGGTTGCCGCGGACCGCGACGGCGCGCCAGTGGTTGGGGGCCGCCGGTGGTACCAGATCGTACAAGTGATTGGTGTCCACGAAGATGCCGTCGAGGTAGCTTGGCACGCCAGGCGCATTGAGCAAATTGTCCCCCGGCTGGAGCTCCAGCGCGGTGTAGGTGATCAGCAGTTGCGCATTTTTGGGCGTGATCTTGAATCGGAAGCATCTCGGGACCACAGAATTATTCTCAGGCGGGATATAATCGGAGTCCAGGAAGGATTTTGGGTACGGACAGCTCGCGTCGGTGAAGTGGAGGGTGAAGGCCGGCCCGTGTAGCGGTTGGGGGCTTTCGTCGTACCAGTCCCGAATCTCCTGGGTGACGTTGAACGACGTGGGTTCGCCCTTGCGAGTGTTGCCTTTTTTCGGCCCGATGGTCAACGTACCTGTCTTGGGCGTCCCGCCTTCTTCCGGGCGGCTATTCCAGTTGAAGGTACTTGGGTTGGTCCCGATTCGGTCGTCTATCAGCGTGAAGCAGTTCCCGGTAAGGTCATGCCAATCGCAGAGCGGCACCCTTCCCGGGTCTGCGGGCTGCTGGGAAACCGGCCAGAGCTTCACCGGGTGCGAGATACTTTTTTCGCTCCAGTCAATGTCATCATCTGGGTCGAATTCATAGCCGACTCTCCCCTGTCTCTGCGGCGTGATCACCAGCTCGGCTTGTTCGACCTTCATCGGGTGGTTGGTGAGCAACGCGGGCAAGCTGTTGAACTGCAGGTAGCCGCGATACTGTGCCGAACTATTGGTGGAGCCCAGGAGTGCCCTCCCGATCTGATAGTGACCTGGGTCAGGGTTATCGGTGCCGCCTTTGTTCTCACTCACCCAGGCCATCCCACTCCCGAAGCCGGTCGTGGTGAGGACGCGCATAGTCGGGTCGATGGCGGCAGGGTAGCGGCGCTCGGGGTCGCTCCACCATGCCCACGGCGTGCGAACGCCGACCGTCCAGTGGGTCGGCTGATCACCGGGCATGACAACGTATTCGCCAACGACCGCCACGTGCGGCGCTTCCTGCTCAAAAGCACGCACTGGATCTAAGACGATGGCGACCTCGCCGGCCTGGTCACGTATCTCGAGCGCACCGGAGGTGCGGAAGGCATCGGTCTGCTGCCGGCCATCGGCCCAGAGGCTCATGTCCGGCAGCAGCTCCAGTGTGGCCCGCAGTTCCAGGAATTCCGACATCTTGTCGTCCGCGCGGGGCGGCCCGGTGAGAATGAGCACATGCTCCAGGCCGCCGGGAGAGCTGATGATTTCCTCGGCCAGCCGTGGGTCACTCCAGCCGCCGGCATAGTGCAGCACGCGCCCGCCTTCGCGCTGCTCAGCAAAGGTCGGCACCTCCGGCAACGCGTTGGCGAGCTCCGTGAAACCGCCAAAGGTATCAGCAGTGCCGAGGGTAGTCGCCTGCCATCGGATGGCCGCCTCGCCCACGGCCGCGGAGAGCCAGGCACTACGCAGGCCCGCCCGGCTGCGGATGGAGTTGCGCTGCACGTAAAAGCTCTCCCGGCCGGTCTGGAAGGCCGGATTGATGACTTGCCACTGGCCGCGCGAGTCCCCGTAGTGGATCGGCTCTGGGGATAAAACCGTTGTGTAGCGACCTTCGCCAACCTCGAAAGTGGCACTGTTGGCCGTGCGCCAGTCTACCCGCTCAGGGAGGTCGGTGACCCCCGCAGGTAACGATCGGACATCGATGTGCGCGGGCAAGGGTAGCCTATCCGAGTCCGCGGCCAAGGATGGTCCACGCGAGACAACGTCAGCTTTGGCACTGAACTCGGCTGGGCTGACACGGGCGCTTGCCGGCAGTGGGGAGGACGTGCGGGCCGGGGCGGTCAGCGTGGCTGAGGCAGGCAGGGTAGCCAAGAGGACAATGGCGATCAGCAGTCGCCTGTTCCAGGTACGTACGTTTTGCATATCGGGCCTCCGTGGAAACGTTCCTGTAACTGCTTCTGAATCACATTGCTGAACTTCGTTTCTCTAGTTGTACTCGTCGTCAACCAGATAGGCGGTGATGATAGCCCATGGCCCCTTGAGGCATCTCTTCGTCTCGTCCCGATTTCCACTACAGACCAACGTACCTGGGGTATAGCGTGCGCGCTGTGGCTTCGTCGTTGATCTCCAACGCCAGCGGCAGCCAGCCGATAATCTCGCTGTTGCTCTCCAGTTGTACAGCGGTGCTGTCGCTGGCGAAGCGGCTGCGCAGGGTGTTGTCACGCACGCGCCAGCCATTTCCCGCCCGGGCGAAGTCGGGCTGGATGGGCTGCCAGTTCCCCTCCGCGTCCTGGTAGTTCAGTGGGGCAGCGCCAACGACGGCCACACGTTTGCCGTTGCCCAGGTCGTAGTGGCGGGCGTAGGCGCTGCGGAGAGAGGTCAACTCTGGTTTGTCGAGCAGGGGGCGGGCAGTGTCGCCCGCGGAGATGGTGCTGCTTTCGACGCCAGTGGTGATGGTGGGCGAGACAATGTTCGAGATGAGCGGGCTCAGCAACGCAGCCAGCAAGGCTGCCGCCACCAGTGTACTCAGCACCATGGGCTGGAATCGAGCAGAACGGTTGTAGACAGCTAGCGACAGATAGCCACGCATGGCACAATCTCCTCGCACGCTTCTGTAAAGGGAGTGTTACGGAAATGTCAAGGATTCGCAAGACTGCCAGGGTACCCCCTGAACGCTTACCCTCCTCGCACATCGGAGAGTGGGCCTATTGCTACCGGCGGGGACGGACATGAGCATCAGCGAAGGCATGTGGAGGATGTGGATGTCTAGACTCTACCATACTATACCATACCTTGCCAAAGTCTGTCAAATTGCGTTGCCATGTGGAGGATGTGGATGCCGAGGCTCTACCCACGTTTGCCGACCCTGCCCGCAAAAAAGCCGATCCCACACTGGGAACTCTCCCAGGACAAGGGGATCGGCTGTCAATCACTCATCTTCTTCCCCCTCAGCTTTGCTGAAAGGACGGGCCACATCGCATTCTATTCTACCATTGCCCTGCGCTACCCGCTCAGCGCCACCTCGTCCACCACGCCGACGATGACCGCGCGCACAGCGCCAGGGTCGAGCCCGAGAATCTGGCGCGCTCCGTTTCCCTCGTCTATCACCAGCACCGTGTCTCCGGGGCCAGCCTGCGCCACATCCACGGCAATGTCGTAGTAGCCGGTCTCCTGCCCGCGCAGGTCAAGCTGATCGACCAACAACAGCTTGCATCCCTCCAGATGTGAGATCTTGATCGTGGCCACCACCGTGCCGATGACCTTGCCGATGTACATGGTCAGTCATCCTCTCCTTCGACCTGGCTCAGGACAGGCGACAGGTGGTGCCAGACGGC
>CAZPMV010000138.1:0-8578 GCA_964587335.1 uncultured Anaerolineales bacterium | reverse complement strand
TCGCCTCGCTTGCCCAGACATCAACCAGCGGAAAACCATCGCTTAGCCACCGTTCGGCCAGCGACGCGGTGGCAGGGGCAACACTGGGGTAGGGGCGGGTTTCAAACCCGCCCCTACTCATGCAGACGACAGGATTGAGGAGGACGAAAAGGATGCGCCGCGGCTGGCGTGGTACGGGCGGTTTTCAAACCCGCCCCTACGGTGTTCCGCTGGGCTCGGTGACCACACGGTAGCCGCGGCCGCGCACGGTCAGTAGCAATACCGGCTGCGCAGGGTTAGGCTCCAGCTTGGCCCGCAGCCGCTTGACCAGGCTTTCGATCTGGTGATCGTAGATTTCGCCCCTGCACTCCGGCCAGACGGCACGGGCGATCTCGTCTTTGCTGCACACGCAGCCGCGCCGCGCCCAGAGCAAGGAGAACAAAGCGTATTGCTTGGGAGAGAGCTGCACCGGACGGCGGTCCACCCAGACATCACCGCTGGCTTCGTCCACCACCAAGCGCGGGAAACGGGTAGTCTCAAACGTGGCGTCAGGATCACGAAAGGTGAAGCGGGCACTGCCGATCTCAATGACGTCGCCGTCGCGGAGAAGCGCGGGGGCGCTCAAGCGGTGGCCATTGAGCCACGTGCCGTTGGTACTGCCCAGGTCGCGCAGGATGAACCCTTCCTCCTGCCGGCGGACCTCGGCGTGGCGGCGCGATGCTCGCCGATCAGCGATGACCACGCTGCAATCGGCAGCGCGGCCCAGAATGGCAGGAAGGGTGAGAGAGGCCGCTTCGCCCAAGGGATCAATCAAGATGGGTGGGTACGACTCGTTCACGGCTGCTAGTAGATCAAGGTAAACTTGGGGCGCAGGTCAGGGTCATCGTATTCGGCGGTGTAGACCCACAGGTGGGCCATGCCGAAGCTATCGTCGGTCAAACGCACGGCAAGGCCGTAATTTGATTGGCCTTCCAGCCAGTCACGGACGGCGGGAGTGACGTCCAGGTCGAGCCAGCCCTCGCTCTGGAGCAGCGTGGTCAGGGTGATCACGGTCATGGGTTCGGGTTCGTAGTCCACATCCGCCTGCAGGCCGGGACTGCTCCATGGGGTCGCGTAGGCAGCCGTGGTGGGGTCCCAATCACGCAACAACCGATGCACGGTCACCGTGGCGTAGCGGTTGTCTTCTCCCCAGGGAACGGTGTATAGACTCAGGGTAGCGGTGAGCAGTTCCGTCTGCACCGGCCACTCTGGCAAAGTAAGGCGGTAGACCAGGCGGTCCGGCGTGGAGGGGCCCTGCAAGTGGACCTTGGGGTCGTCAACGGCGGGACGGTCGGGCAGGTCAGGGTCGAGCCAGGTGTCGGCGATGGCCGGGCCGCCCTGCAGAGTGAGGACGGCAGGTGTCGCCTTGGCGGCGATGGCTTCCCCTGATGTCCCTGATGCCATCGGCCATAGGTTCAGACGCCAAGTAACGAACAGGGCCAACACAAGCAAGAGCGCAATAGCAACCAGAGCAGGGGCCGGAATGCGCAGGCGCGGCTGGGTCGCCGGTATCAGACTCTGGCGCAGCGCAGCGGCGAAAGCGGCAGCCGTGGGATAGCGCGCCTCTGGCTCCTTGGCCAGCGCCCGCAGGATGACCGCTTCCAGCGCACTGGACAGTGCGGGCCGCAGCGTGCGCGGCGAGGGTGGCGGCGTATGGATGTGGCGCAGGATGAGCGCATAGGGAGATTCCGCCTCAAATGGCGGACGTCCAGTAAGCAGTTCGTAGAGGATCACACCCAGGGCATAGACATCGCTGCGACCATCGCCCGGTTTGCCTTCTCCCTGCTCGGGGGCCATGTAGGTCGGGGTACCCAGTGTAGTGCCGGAAGCGGTGACCACGGTCGCCTCCACCATGCGCGCCACGCCGAAGTCAGTCAGCACGGGGCTATCCAGCCGTCCATCCCGCAGCAGGACGTTGGAAGGTTTGACGTCGCGATGCACCACCCCCTGCTGATGGGCGTGCCCCAGCGCGTCCGCCAGCGCAGCCACCAGACGCACCGCCTCCTCAGGGGCCAGCGGCTTGTCTCGTTGCTGCAGTACGGTCTTGAGGGAGGGACCATCAACCAGTTCCATGACCAGATAGCTCAACTCTCCGTCGCTGCCGTGATCCATAACAGCGATGATGTTGGGGTGATCAAGGCTGGCGGCAGCTTGAGCCTCGCGACGGAATCGGGCCTCGAGCCCTTCGTCGCCGGTCAGGTGAGAATGCAGGATCTTGACAGCTACGTCAGCGTCGCTGGCAGGGTCGTGAGCACGATAGACCCGGGCCATGGCGCCCTGGCCCAGCCGCTCCATCAGTTGGTAGCGGCCCACGCTCTTTCCGCTGAGGTTAGTCATGGCTCCCAGCCTTCAGGAGAAATGCTGGTAGGCTATTCCTCTCAGTCCTATCTGCGAGCGACTGCAGGCAGCACCGAAGAGAAGTATCGCCAAGGAGAGGGACAAGTGTGAACCAGTGGATGCGCTGAGTTACTGCCAATTATACAGCGACTCTCCAGAGTTGTCAATTGCACTTTGGCCGTCTCGCTTTCTTGTGATAGAATAATCAAGTGAGGAATGAGGGGAAATGGCTGGGGTTTAGGCGACTGGAGGATCGCTATGCGATAGGAAAAGGTCTTTCGTCTTCTCCGCCAGCACGAAGCAGACCTGAAACGGGCAGGGGTTCAGTCTCTTGCCTGCTTCGGTCACCCTTGTCGATTGTCGGGGTCTACTCTAGCGGAGCCCGGGCCTCCACGATCGGCAGCAAGACGGCGTCGTGCAGCGTGTCGTACTCGTCCGGTGGGGCATACAGACCGACAAAGTAAACCACGCTGTCGGTTTCGGCCATCGCTATGTCCGCCACAACCTCTAGCGCCAGAGAATCTCCCGGATGGTGCGGGATCCTCCCGATCTGTTTGAATCTCAAGTGAAGTCCCAAGCGCAATTGAGGCTGTTGCCCGACCTGCACCCCAGATCCGTGTCCCTTCCCAGACCGCTGAAGACTCGATAGTATGATCTAGTCTTGACATCTAGCGGAAAATGTAAGAGCATAGGTTCCACCAAACTCTCACCCAAGAGGAAGTGTGACCTATGCCCAAGGTGGAAATCCACCTCCAAGTTGCCTTCGATGTTGAGCAAGCCAATGACCAACCACTGCTCCTGGACTCAACCAAGGCACCCGATGGTGACAAGAAACGCGGGTGTAACCTCAACCTGGGTCTGAGCATCCAGAAACGCAGTTGGGTGAACGATCGTCCGCAGTTGAAGGTTGCCCCTGTGTACTTCGGGGTAGGTGAAAGCTGGTCGAAAACAGGCCAAGCCTTGACTGAGGTTCATCCTGCCCGGCTGGTGTTTGACGGTGATGAAGGATTGATCAACTCGTTGGAAGATAGGTCCCCCAATACTCTCAAGCAGCGCGGTATCTGCCATCTGATCACCCAGCTCTTCTGGCCACTTTGGGAAGACGGACTGAACAAAGCGCAGGCCACGGTGTGGATGAGGCGACTGGGAAAGATCATCTACCATCCGCGATATGATGTGCGACGCTCAGGCCATGAACTGGAGAACTTGATCACCCAGTTGCGTCAGGAAAGTCTCCCTCACGCCGCCAAGTATCTGGACGCTGCTGCACCGTATGTCTTCACCTATCGTGAACATCCAGACGGCATGTTCTTCAATTGGCGAAGACCTGAGCCGTGTGCTATCAGCTCAACCAGTCCCTTGGAGCGGCAGATGCGCGAGATCAATCGCAGGACAGATGTCGGCGCACGATGGACTGTCCCAGGTGTAGAGAACCTGATTGGCTTGGATTGGGTACGCCGCTTTGATCCCGAACAGTGGCAGACCTCATGGCATCTACCTCAACAAGCCATTACTGATTTCATTGTGAGGCTGCAGGTGAGAACGAAGGCAGAACCACCGCCAGATGTCAAGACTACTTGACACTATCGATGGATTAGGCATCAGGTCTGGAACCCTCCACCCTCAGGAGAACACGGGAATGGTCATCACACGAACAATCCAATTGCGGACCCGCGGTGACGCCGACATGCTGGATATCACTCAGGAGGTGGCCCGTGAGGTGGGGTCTTCGGGCGTCAACTCGGGCATCGTCACCATCTTCGCCCCCAGCGCCACCAGCGGGCTGACGACGATCGAGTACGAGTCGGGCGCGCTGGCGGACCTGAAGCAGGTCTTCGACGAGATAGTGCCCGAGGATAGAGACTACCGCCACAACCTGCGCTGGGGGGATGGCAACGGCCACTCGCACGTCAGGGCGGCGCTGCTGGGGCCATCACTCACCGTGCCCTTCAGCGGCGGCCGGTTGCTGTTGGGCGCCTGGCAGCATGTCACCTACATAGACTTCGACAACCGCCCCCGCAGGCGCGAGCTCATTCTGCAAATTCTAGGAGAGTAAACCCAAAGCGCAAAACATGAAGCGCACGCACCGTCGGATGATCACGTTTTACGTTTCACGCTTCCCCATGCGCTCCTCGAAAGCCTGCAACGCCTCCTGCAACCTCTCCTGCCGCATGGCGACGGTCAGATCGCCCCGCGTGCGCTCCACCACGCCCCGCACCATGTCCGAAGTGCGACGTAGGCCCCTGGTGATGGCGTCGGGAAAGTCCACCGTCATCAGCAGGCTGTAGGCCTCGTCCATAAGCTGTAAGAACGGCTCGCCCTGGGCCACCTCACCCCGCCGGATGAGATTGAGCACGTGCCTCCGCATCTCGGCGACCGCCTCCCCCACGCCTTTGAGGTAGACAGGATAGGGCACGCCTAACTCCTCTGGCGCCGGCAGCCGCTGCCCCGTGATCCAGGCGAAGCTGACGTGTGCCTCGGCCAACTCTTTCAGCGCATCGAGCGTATAGCCGGTGTAGAACAGGTCAGGGTGAGCTTGCAGATCGGCGGTCATCTCAGCGGCCGCGGAGCGAGCGGTAGCCAAGAGCTCAGATGCCCGGTCGAACTCGCCCCGGTGGGTGGCGCGAATGCTGTGCGCGCAGTAGCGGATCAGCTCGCGGGAGCGCTGCAAGGTAGCATCCCGTACGTCGTTCTTGGCCGTGAGCTCTGCCCGCGTCCGTTCCACGATGGCCGTTAGTTGATCCATGACATTTCACTCCCGATGCACGAAGCCCAGGGGCCGCTCGCGGGCTTCCTGTTCCTCTGGTGCGATCTTGATCTCCCCGAACCGCTTCTCGTACTTGGCCAGGTTGTCGCCCAATGCTTTGTGCAGCGCCTTGGCGTTGGTCGGCGTCATCAGAATGCGGGCGTAGACCTTGACCTTGGGCATGTTGGGCAGCAAGCGGGCGAAGTCGATGATGACCTCGGAGGGTGAGTGATTGAGGATAGCAAAGTTGGCGTAGATGGCCTCCAGGTCAACAGGCATCTCCACATTGAGCTGACGCCGCGGTGCGCTTGCGGGTTTCTGAGCCATGAATGAACCTCCGATCTCCTGCGAATGGGCTAAACAACACTGACCAGAGTGTACCTCAAAAGCTGAGGGCTGTCAACAAAACGTGCAGCGGCAACGCGCCAATTTGCCAAATGAAAGAAATGTGGTATAATCTGGACATAGTTAGGGCGGTTAGCTCAGTTGGCTAGAGCACATGCTTGACATGCATGAGGTCACAGGTTCAAGTCCCGTACCGCCCATTATCGCTACCACGGCTGATCAAGTTTCGTCATCCGTGGTTTGCTTTTATGCCTTGTGGCCTCCCCGCGCAAGTCAAGAGCACACGTAGGCATGGGCCATCCCCAAGAGGTGCTGCTGCAAGTATGTATCGTAATACGTGACTGTGCAAACACCGTGATAGTCACCTGTTAGCTCTGTCCTACGCGAACGCCGATCAAATTGGGTCTTGATGAACTGGTCAAGAGAGCACTTCAACTCTCGGCTCCACCAGAGCTTTAGTTGCTGTTCAATGGGCCTGGCAGCTTCGACCAAGTTAAGACGAAAGGAAAGACGACCCATATCAACCCCGTAGATGGATATGAGCGCCCGCACGAAGTAGCGTAGGATGCTTGCGTCTGTGCTGGGCAACTGGACTCTGTTTCCAGACTTCGATCCCTCACCCAGGTAGAGCATCGCCAAGGCCAGTTCATCCACTGCCCTGTCATCCGGCAGTGCGGCGGCCACATCGGCCCCGCCTCGATACGCCTCCTCGCGGGCCCGCGCATATCGCTCCCTGTTGATCGGCCAAGCGCGAGCAGCAAAGGTCGCCCTATTGGCCCTCAAGCGTTCCTGCAAACGCGCTTCGTGCTCCGGCTTCAAGGGAATATCTCGCAACCAGTTGGATAGGGTGCTCTTACTGACGCCGGTTCGGGCAGCGATTTCGTTGTAGGATAGCCCCTCTTCGCTCCGCAGCCTCTCAGCTTCCCGGCGTTTCTTTGATTTGGCACGCATTTTGAACCTCAGATCAATGTATTGTGAGCATTATATAACACATGTTTCAATCAGGCAAATCGCTCATTTGACAAGTTTCCCAAACTGATTATAATGAGGAGTAATCAAGAAGCAGTAACACGTTGACCAGGACGAGTAGGCGGCGGAAAGCGCCAGAGATTGCGGGTCACCGGCTGCGAGCCCGCATCGCCGGAAACCACCGAAAACCCCCTGGGAGTGAGCCACTCAAATCGCCAACGGCGAGAGTATGGGGCTCCGGTTGGCTCCGTTAACGGCCTATGAGATGGTCAGCCGTCGGCAGCATCGGTTCGATCGGCTACATCGGCTACATCGGCTGACCAAGTTGGGTGGAACCGCGTGGCAACCCCTCGCCCCAATAGGCGAGGGGTTTTGTGTTGAAAGGGGGTGGTCGCCGTGTTCGGCGGTATGACCCGAAGTGCTGCGTGTCGCGTGTTGCGTGCCAAACCTGAAATCAACCATCAAAGTGAGGTGTAACATGGCTGAGAAAAACGATCACAACGAGGAGCTTCTGTACAGACTGCGCCACTCGACGGCGCACGTCATGGCCCAGGCGGTGCTGGAGATGTTCCCCCAAGGGAAAACCGCCATCGGGCCGCCTATCGAGGATGGCTTCTACTACGACTTCGACCTGCCTCGCTCGCTGACGCCGGAAGACCTGGAGGTCATCGAGCAACGTATGCGCAAGGTGATCTCTGGCAATCATCCCTTCGTGCGGCGGGATCTGAGCGCCGAAGAGTCGCGGGCCCTCTACGCCGACCAGCCCTACAAACTGGAACTGATCGACGGCATCATCGCTGGCGGCGTGGACGAGTACGGCGAGAAGGTCGAGGGAGACGTCGTCCTCTCCACGTACAAACACGATACGTTCGAGGACCTCTGTCGTGGTCCCCACGTCGATAGCACGGGTCGGATTCCCAGGAAAGCCTTCAAGCTTCTGAAAGTGGCCGGGGCCTACTGGCGCGGCGACGAGCGCCGCCCGATGCTGCAGCGCATCTACGGCACGGTCTGGCCCAGCAAGGCAGAGTTGGACGACTATCTCCACCGGCTGGCAGAGGCAGAGCGGCGCGATCACCGCAAGCTGGCCTACCAGCTCGATCTTTACTCCACGCACGAGAGCGTTGGAGCTGGCCTCATCTGCTGGAACCCCAATGGCGCGCGCATTCGCCACGAGATCGAGACCTTCTGGCGGGAGGAGCACTTCAAGGGCGGCTATGAACTCGTCTACACGCCGCACATCGGCAAGGCAGACCTGTGGCGCACGAGCGGTCACCTGGAGTTCTATGCCGACGGTATGTATGCGCCCCTGACGATTGATGAGCAGGAGTATTACCTGAAGCCGATGAACTGCCCTTTCCACATCATGATCTACAAGTCGCGAAAGCGGAGCTATCGCGACTTGCCCTTCCGCTGGGCGGAGCTGGGCACGGTCTATCGCTACGAGCGCAGCGGGGTGCTGCACGGGCTGCTGCGGGTGCGTGGCTTCACGCAGGACGATGCGCATCTCTTCTGCCTGCCCGATCAGATGCCAGAGGAAATCCTGCGCGTGCTGCGTTTCAGCCTGCACATCTTGCGATCCTTTGGCTTTGAGGAGTTCAAGATGGAGCTGAGCGTGCGCGATCCGGACACGCCGGAGAAGTACGCCGGCCGGGACGAGGAGTGGCAAATGGCCGAGGCTGCGCTGGTAGAGGCGCTGGAAGCGGAAGGGCTGCCCTACAAGCGCATGGAAGGCGAGGCTGTCTTCTACGGACCTAAGATTGACATCAAGGTCAAGGACGCGCTGGGCCGGACCTGGCAGCTCACCACGATCCAGTTCGACTTCAATCTCCCTGGGCGCTTCGACATGACCTACGTCGGCGAGGACGGCAAGGAACACCGGCCCTACATGATCCACCGCGCCCTGCTGGGCTCGCTGGAGCGCTTCTTCGGCGTGCTCATCGAACACTACGGCGGCGCCTTCCCCGTGTGGCTGGCGCCCGTACAGGCGCGGCTCATCCCCATCGCCGACCGGCACCTGGACTATGCTTACCAGGTACAGAAGGAACTGGTGGCTGCCGGGCTACGGGCTGACGTGGATGCTTCGGGCGAGCGCATGCAGGCCAAGATCCGCGATGCGCAGATGCAGAAGATCCCCTACATGCTCGTCGTCGGCGACCGGGAGGC
>CAZPMV010000137.1:0-8612 GCA_964587335.1 uncultured Anaerolineales bacterium | reverse complement strand
CTCGCAGATGTTGGTGACCCGGTCAGCGGTACGCTCCAGGTTATGCGCTACCCACAGCAACTGGGTGGCCTGATCAATAGTACGCGGGTCGGCCATGATGTAGGTGAGCAACTCCCTGTACACCTGGTTGTAAAGATCGTCCACCTCATCGTCCTGCGCCGGGATGGCCCGGGCCAGATCAACATCCCGCCGTACGAATGCGTCCAGCGATTGGTGCAGCATGTCCCGCGCCTTCTGTGCCATGCGAGGGAGATCAATGAGAGGCTTGAGCAGGGGCTGCTCGCCGATCATCAGGCTGATCCTGGAGATACCCTTGGCGTAGTCTCCCATGCGCTCCAGCTCGGTGACTATCTCCAGGATGGCAGCTAACGTGCGCAGGTCGCCAGCCATGGGCTGCTGCGTGGCGATAAGCACCAGCGTATCGGCCTCGATCTGAAAGCGCTTCCTGTTGATGTCACGATCCTCAGCGATCAGACGGGTAGCCCCGTCCAAATCCCGCCGCTTGAGGAGCTCCACTGACTCTACCAACGCGTTCTCCACCATGCTGCCTAGAATCAGCACCTCGTCTTGAAGACGCTGCAACTTCCGTTCAAAGGCCTCCCGTACCATGGTATCTACCTCCCTCACTGCGCTGCTTCATCCAGATCGTCCGGTGATGTAGTTCTCGGTCAACTCCTGTTTCGGATTGGTGAAGATGTCCTGAGTGGCTCCAAACTCCACAAGTTCGCCCAGCCAAAAGAGCCCCGTCCACTCGGAGACGCGGGCGGCCTGTTGCATGTTGTGCGTGACGATGACGATGGTGTAGCTCTCCTTGAGCGTGCGCATCAATTCTTCAACCTGTAGTGTGTCTATGGGATCCAAAGCCGAGCAGGGCTCGTCCATCAGGATGACTTCGGGTCTAACGGCAATGGCGCGGGCGATGCACAACCGCTGTTGCTGACCCAGAGAGAGGCTCAGTGCGTCTTGTTTGAGATCGTCCCTGACTTCGTCCCACAGCGCTGCCCCGCGCAGGCTTTCCTCCACAATGTCGGCCAGGCGGCCATTCCTGTGCAGGCCCAACACGCGGGGGCCAAAGGCCACGTTGTTGAAGACGGACTGGGGAAAGGGGTTGGGACGCTGAAACACCATGCCCACCCGTCTGCGTAGCTCAACCACGGCGCTGTCAGGCGCGTAGATGTCCTGCCCGTCGAGCAACACTGTCCCCTCCACCCGCGTGCCGGGGATGGTGTCGTTCATGCGGTTGAGACAGCGCAGGAAGGTGGACTTGCCGCATCCCGACGGCCCGATCAGTGCTGTGATCTGTCGCTCCTGGATCTCCATGGAGATGTCCGACAAGGCCAGAAAATCACCGTAGTGGAAATGGAGATGTTTTACTTTGATCTTGGTCATGGAAGACGTTAAATGTGAAACGTGAAACTCGCTGACTTACCCGAAGCGGCCGGTGACGTAATCCTCGGTGCGCTGGTGGCGTGGGGCGGTGAACATCTCGCGGCCAGGTCGCTGCTCGATCAGTTCGCCCATGAGAAAGAAGGCGGCGTGATCCGCCACGCGGGCGGCCTGTTGAACGCTGTGCGGTACGATGACGATGGTATACTGCTGCTTCAACTGATAGAGGGATTCCTCCACCTTGGCCGTGGAGATGGGATCCAGCCCCGACGTAGGCTCGTCGAGCAGCAGCACCTCCGGTTCCAGAGCCAGACTGCGGGCGATGCACAGTCGCTGCTGCTGCCCGCCCGATAGCGCCCGGGCTGGATCATCGAGCCGGTCCTTGACTTCATCCCACAGGGCGGCTTGCCTCAGGCTGCGCTCGAGGGTCTCCTCCTGCCGAATCGGATCCCGTATGCCAGCCAGACGAGGGCCGTAGATGACGTTTTGCCGCACTGTGCCCGGCAGTGGCAAGGGCAGGGCAAAGACCATGCCCACTCGCCGGCGTAGAGCAGGGACATCAATGCCAGAGGCGTAGATGTCCTGTCCATCCAGTAGAATGCGCCCCGACATCTGTGTCCCCTCTACCAGATCGTTCAGCCGGTTGACGAGACGGAGTAGCGTCGTCTTGCCGCCACCGGCCGGGCCAAAAACGACGGTAACGGCCTTGGCCGGCACGTCCAGGGTCACATCGCGCAAGGCCGACTTGCCGCTGTAGGAGTAGCTGACTTCCTCGATGCGAATCTTGGACGGAAGGCCAAGGGCAGAGGACAAAGGCTCGTCGTTCGTCATTTGTCTTTCGGCTTTCGTCACCATTGCCGCCTCCGCCGATAGTAGCTGCGGATGATCGTGGCTACGACGTTCAGCGAAAGCACCAACCCTAGCAGTACCAGCGCCGTGCCGTATTGGATCTGCGGCGGCATGCCCGGCACCTGAGTGCTGATGACGTACAGATGATAGGGCAGCGTCATCGTCTGATCGAGAACCGTTCGGGGCAGGTGCGGCAGGAAGAAGGCCGCCACGGTGAAAAGAATGGGCGCTGTCTCACCGGCTGCCCGCAGCAGCCCCAGTATCACGCCGGTGATGATGCCAGGCAGCGCCTGCGGCAGGATGATGTTGCGGATGCCCTGCCAGCGGGTGCCTCCCAGGCTGGCGCTGACAGTTCGGAACTCCACCGGCACGGCCCGCAGTGCTTCCTCTGCCGTGCTGATGATGATGGGCAAGCTCATGATGGCCAGCGTCAGCGAGCCGGCCAGAATGGACGTGCCGAACTGCAGGAAGAGCACAAACATCCCTAGCCCGAACAGCCCATACACCACCGAGGGTATCCCTGCCAGGTTGATTATGGCCAACCGGATGGCTCGGGTGAGCCAGGTATCGCCGGCGTATTCGGCCAGGTAGATGGCGCCCCCCACGCCCACGGGGATGGCGGCGATGGCCGTGCCCGCTGTTAGCAGCAGCGTGCCGACGATGGCGGGGAGGATGCCGCCAGCTTTCATCCCTTCGCGGGGCATGGCGCTGAGGAATTCCCAACTGATAGCTCCCATGCCGCGCGCTACAATGGTGCCGATGACGAGCAGGATGGGCACGACCACCACCAGAGCGGCCAGGCCCAGCATCGCGAAACCCAATCGTTGCCCGAGATCGCGATTCATCTGTGTATACTGCGCCGTTTCTGTGTTCGTTGCGCCGGAAGAGCTCTGTTGCGCCGGAGTTGAACTCCGGCGCAGCAGATGCGGGCGACTCATCAGCGCAGCCCTCCTCGGTGTCGTTTCTTGAATATGGTCGAGGAAGCAGCCAGATTGATGATGAAGGTCAGCAAGAAGAGAATGATGCCAATGCCGAACAGGGCATGGTAGTGGGTGCTGCCCTGAGCGACCTCACCCATCTCGGCAGCGATGGTGGCTGTCATGGTGCGGACAGGGCGAAAGAGAGAGTCGAGGCTGAGCGGCAAGCGGGCAGCATTGCCTGTCACCATCATCACTGCCATCGTCTCGCCGATGGCACGCCCCATGCCCAGCATGACGGCTGTGACAATGCCCGAACGAGCAGCCGGCACCACCACTCGCCAGATCGTCTGCCATTGCGTGGCGCCCATGGCCAGGCCGGCATCGCGGCAGCTCTTGGGTACCGCATCAAGAGCGTCTTCGGCGATGCTAATGACAGTGGGCAGCGACATGTAAGCGAGAATGAGAGCGCCAGTGAAGGCAGTCAGCCCTGTGGGGGCGCCCAGGGACTCGCGAACTAGAGGAGCGATCACCGTCATGCCAAAGAAGCCCAGCACCACCGAGGGGATGCCCGCCAGCACCTCGATCATCGGCTTGAGGATTTCCCGCGCCCAGTCAGGCGCCACCTCGCGCACAAAGACCGCCGTGGCTACGCCCAGTGGCAGGGCCATGGCCATAGCTAGTATCGTGACCATCGCTGATCCCAGCACCAGCGGCAGCATGCCGAACAGATCGAAGGTAGGGTACCAGCGCGTGCCGAACAGGTTGCCCAACGGTATCTCGAAGAACGTGGGCAGCCCCTGTTGGAGCAGGAAGAGGAAGATGAGTGCCACGAAGCCGATGGTCGAGAAGCCCAGCACGCGGATGAGGGTCTCGATAGCGAATTCGGTACAGCGAGTGCGTTGTGTTTCGTTCATAGTCAGCGCATGGTTAGTCAGCGGATTAAGCGGATTTGGCGGAAGGTTGTTCCTGTTTCCTGCTTCCACGCCCTGAGGCGGGATTGGCAGGCTTCACAGCGTTGAACTGCGAGGGGCAGGAGTAGGCGTTTGTATTCGAGACTGGCCGCAGCGGAGTTCATGAGGAGAGCCACTTCGCGGCCACTGGCGGCAAGATAAGAAGGGTAGCGATTCCATGTCTGCATGACGCACCCGACTCCCGACCATCGTGCTGTACCCCCAACAAGTTGGGGACTCCGGCACTCTGTACCATATCAAAACCACGCTGATCAGGTACTAGCGTTCTCCTTGTCGCCTAAACCTATCAGCTTGATCCGCTTAATCCGCTGACTTCTGTAGCGGCACAAAGCCCAGTTCGGCTACCAGCGACTGCCCAGCGCTGAGTATCCAGTCCAAGTACGCCTTCACCCATCCACTTGGCTCGCCGGCGATGTACATGTAGAGCGGGCGGGAGACGGGATAGGAACCATCGTTGACCGTGTCCACAGAGGGAAGCACCTAAGGGCTGGCACTCGCGCGAGCCACGGCCAACATCTTCTGGTCGGGAGTCACGTAGCCGAGGCCATCGTAGCCGATGGCGTTAGGGTTGTGGCGTACTTCGGCGCTGATTCCCTCGGATGAGGGCATCAGCAGCGTGTCCGGCGAAAAGAGCAGGGGGCTCTGCTTGTCCCCCAGGCGGATCACGTTCTCTAGAAAGTAGACATAAGTGCCGGAGTTCGACTCCCGTGAGAGGAGCACGATGGGGCGGTCTTCGCCACCCACTTGCTGCCAGGTGCTAACCTTGCCGGTGTAGATGTCAGAGATCTGCTGCAGCGTGAGGCGCTGCACTGGATTGGATGGATGGACGACGACGGCGATAGCATCACGGGCCACCACGAATTGCACAGGGGAGATGCCGTTCTCCTCGGCAGCGCTGATTTCCTCAGGCTTCATACTCCGCGAGGCGTTGGCGATGTTCACTGTGCCATTGATCATGGCGGCGATGCCTGTGCCTGACCCCCCGCCGGTGACGGAGATACGCACCTCGGGATACAAGTGCACGTATTCCTCAGCCCAGGCTAGCGCCAGGTTGACCAGCGTATCGGAGCCTTTGTTCTCGATGGTTTGAGCGGCTGCGCCATCAGACGAAGTCGGCTGCTGCGCACCGCAGCCAACCAGCAGCCAGACCAGGCCGAACAGCAGTGCGTTGAGCACGAGGTGCTTGGTGGAACCGGAGACTGTATGGGGAAGTGTGGGAAAGCGGCTACGTCGCCTGGAGAGGGATACAGCCATGGCCTTTGACTCACCTCGCTGACAATGATCGTCTGGATTGTATCAGATATGACGCATGTGTCAAGTTGACATCCATGCGAGTTTGTGGTATACTAGTTGCGCATAAGGAAGTTTACGCGCAATATCCTAATCCCGCGAGTGGAGCGATGGCGGTCAGAAGCGACGTGGTGGCGCTGTTCGAAGCGCATCTCCAGCAGTCTGGGTTGGCACGGAACACCGTTGCCGGGTACCTGCGTGATTTACGCTGTTTCTCGCGCTGGCTGGCGGAGCGTGCTGGGCAAGAGAGGCCCCCCGACGGTTTCTCTTCCAGCGATGTGGAAGCCTATAAGCAATACCTGAGAGCCACATTGGGGCGATCGCCGGCGAGCATCAACCGGTATCTGCAGAGCGTGCGCAAGTTTGGGCGCTTCGCCGTGATGGCCGGGCTGTGGGATAGCAACCCTGCGCAAGGCGTGCGATTGCTGGAAGGCTCTGGCGTGGCAACTCTTAGGGCCTTGACCGACTCGGCGATCGAACAGTTGCTGAAGATCGCCGAGGAACGACGCTCGCGCAACGCAGTCCGGGACTACGCTATGCTGCAGTTGCTGTTGCAGACCGGAGTACGAGCTGGCGAGATGGTCGACCTTCGGCTGGCAGATCTGGACCTGGACGAAGAAGGCGGCACCCTGACTGTGTGCGCTCAAGGCAAGCGACTAGGACGTCGAATTCCGCTGAATCGGGCAACTCGGCGTGCTCTGGACGCGCATCTAGCTCAGCCTCGTCCTGCGGAGGCTTCGCATCTCTTCCTGACAAGGGAAGGCAGGCCCTTGTCGATTCGATCGGTACAGCAAGTCGTGGCCAGCTTGGGAAAGGCAGCTGGCCTGGATGTCTCTGCCAGAGTACTTCGAGACACATACGCCAGATCTCTGTGGCAGGATACCGGAGATCTGCACCTTCTGACCGAGCGACTGGGTCACAGGAGGCCCGAAACGGCCTTGAGGTACATCTCCCCTCCCTCCGCAGAGGGGTCATCAACGGAGGTTTTTGAGAGGCCTTCCCCGAGCGCCAGCAGGTAGCCGGGGCCTGGACCTACCAAGGACTTGCGGCCCGGGCTTCCCTGCCCGGCCGCAAGTAGCGTGGAAGCGGGCTTTGTTAGGCCTTCGGCTAGACAGCCGGCCTCACCTGTATCGTAACGAGATTGCAGGCTTGATCAGGCAGCAAGTCGCTGCCGAACGATGAGCGAGAACTAGCCAGCAGGCAGGCAGGGAATCTCGCGGTCATTGCTTGTTGCGATGGAGATCTCGGTTGTGGCTCGGAGTGGGCCCGGCGGGATCTCTTTTGTTTTGCCTGGGGGAAAGGTGTCGATTGGCTGTGGGAGCACAGCCTCGTCACCGACAGTGCATTGACAGCACGCTTGTGAACGGGACTAGGCTCAGTGATTATGATCGATCTGGACCGGCAACGCATCGCTCTCAGCCTGAAAGATGCCCCGCAGTGGATCGAAGCGTCTTCTGATGTAGGAATGCTGGACGAGGCGGCGGCAGGCGAGGCTTTGGAGTTGCAGGGAATCGCAGTGTACGAGGAGGTTGCGGATGAAGCAGAGACGGCCGACTGCGTGTTGGCGGAGTTGGTTACCATGCCAGCTTGATAGCTCTGGCTTGCTGTTAGGGCAAGCACGAATAGGAGTAGGAAACGGAGGTTGTGAGATCAGATAAGTGTGACGTTGAGACCTGGGGAATCGCCGGAGAAGCTACTGAGGCGTTTTAGGAAGTCAGTGCAGAGATCACGCATTTTGGCCACAGTACGGCGAAAGCGCTGGTATACGAAGCCCAGCGACGTCAGGCGCATCAAGCGCCGCAAGGCGATTCGCCGGGCGCGGCGGCGCGAGTGGAAGCGACAAAACCGCCAGCAACGCCGGCGCTACTGAGTCTGCGGAAACCGGAATCGTGTGGCACTGCGCATCGGCCAGGTCTCGTTCTCATACATAAGGAACAGATTGATGATCGAGGAGGAGCGCATGGAATACTCAGTGGGCGACAAGGTGATGTACCCCAACCGGGGCGTAGGCATTGTCACAGGTGTAGAGCAGAGCGAGCTCGTGGATGGGTTCCGTCAGTACTACGTGATCCAGATACCCTCCGGCGGACTGACCATGCACGTTCCCATAGAGAAGACGGATGACCTGGGCGTGCGACCGGTCGTATCCCTGTCGAGGCTTGACCGCGTGCTAGATGTCCTAAGCGCGAGGCCACGGCGGTTGCCGGACGGTTTTAAGGAGCGTCAGGAGGGCATCCACGAGAAGCTCAGGAGTGGGCGCGCGATTCAGATAGCCGAAGGGGTACGGGATCTTTCCTGGCACGAGCAGCGCGCCTATCTCACGAAGAGGGACAAACGTCAACTGGCCGAGGGGCGGGAATTCCTGGCGGACGAGATAGCGCTCGCCACTGACAGCGAAGTCACCGATGTCCACGAGATAATTGAAGCCGCTCTGGCGGTTGCCCTGGCCAGCGAGGCTGATCAGGAAGCACCCAAGAGACAAGTCACTGCCCGAGCCGATCAGTCTCTTGGCGCACAGAAGGGGCAGCAAGGCCTGTTGGATTCGCTCAGAAACTATGCTGCTCGGGTCTTGCGACTGAGCTCCAAGTGAGGTATCTGTCGTTGTACCGAGTTGGGAACTCTCCTCATAATAGTAGAAGAGAGCGTACTGACCTACCCGGGATGATTGGAGAAAGAGGTAAGTTGGGAGATGGGTTTGGCAAGAGAGAGACTACAGGCTGACTTGCGGGAAGCCGAAGGGGAGCTGCAGAAGCTGGATCAGCGGCTGGAGCAGAGGCCGGAGTTCGGCCCCGGCAGGGGCAACCCACGCGCCTATTCATGGGAGATGGAGCTTGCGCGCAGGAAGAGGGTCATGGCGCGCATCGACGCCTTGCGGGAGGCGCTGGCCAGAGAGCGTGAGGGGACCTACGGGCACTGTGAGCGTTGCGCTGGGCCGATTAGCCCTGAGCGGCTGGATATCCTGCCTACCACGACGCTGTGCGTATCTTGCGCGCTAGCGGCCACCTCAGAACCAGCGTTCCGATATGCGGGCGGTGCTCATGGCGCGATCCAGAAGTGAACAGAGGCACGTGAATAGAGGCAAGTGAAAGGGAGGTGACTTGATCATGCCGAAGATGAAGACACACAAGGCGAGGCCAAACGACGCTAGGCCATGTCATCGAAGATCGCCATACGCCGCTTCCCATGTCGCAGGTGA
>CAZPMV010000136.1:6295-8698 GCA_964587335.1 uncultured Anaerolineales bacterium | reverse complement strand
CGTGTCCCATTCTTGCCGGTGGCGAATGGTGTCTATCCAAAACGGGAATTGCTGCCTCAATGGCTTCTTCTCGGGAGATCTCGCGGCGCAAGTGTCGCCCCAAGACATGCTCCCGCCACAACTGCCGTAGACCGACGAGCTACTTCACGCGCCATCGTGCTAACCCGTTTGTGTCCCGCTAACTACTTTGCGTTCCCGCCGTACCAACCCGCTTACGCCCCAAACTGCACGGCCTACTTCCTTCTAGAGATCGCAATTGACACCAGACCTAGCACTCCAAGGGCTATCACGCCAGCAGTGGAGTAGCTTCCTCCACCAAACACGAACATTAGGACTGCGGCGGCAATTAGGATTAAGCCAACAAAGAACCGAGATTTCTGCATGTCTGTCCTCCTTGACTTGGGTGTGGACCACCGACCGAATGAGACCTCTCCTGTTCCGTCGCCTACTTTCACCACATCCCGCTCCCCCTACGCCGGAGGGTTCTTCGGTGCTGCTCTTCCAGGCTCTTCGCACCTTCCATGGCCTTCACTCCGCATGAAAAGCTCGGCGCCCTCTTGTTCTCCTTTCGGGGCTAACATTCCGACGCTGCAGGCCTGTCCTGAGGCTGTCGAAGGGATTCCCTTGATGTTACGGGCTGCGGTTTTGCTCTCCTTTACAGGATTCCCGAATAGGCCTTCACTGCCCCGCCGGGGTCAAAACGTCCGGACGAATGGCCCTGATCACCTCCAGCGAGGTTAGGGCCTCCTCCACGGTCAACTCAAAGATGATGGGGCCGTCGTACTTGGCCTCCGCCAGCCTGTCCAGCAGGCGAGCCACGTCCAGATCGCCCGTACCGAGAGGCTGGTGATCCTTCCCGTAGCCGATGTTGCGCTCCGGACCCTGCCACGGCCCGTCGTGCAGATGGATCTCGCTCAGACGCGGCAGGCAGCGTTCCAGCGCCTCGAAAAGGCCCACCGGCCCCGAAAAGCCCACCAGCACGTGGCCGATGTCCAGGCAGATGGACAGGTCCAACTGTTCGGCCAGTTCCATCGTCAGGTCAAAGGGAAACTCGATGGTCTCGATGGCCAGTTGGCGGCTGGGGATGCCCGTCTCATTCAGAATGGTCTGGAGACTCTGGCGGGCGTTGCTCTGGAACTGGCGCAGGATGACCGCTTTGGCCAGGTCCGGCAAGTTCATCTGGTAGAACTCGGCAGCCAGCGCGCCGGTGGCATGCAGTACATAGACCTCCGGCTCTAGGACAAGCGTGCGCTGGATGGTGTCGATCAGGGCCCGCACCGAGCCTTCTCGCACAGGCGCCAGGGGCGTGGATGGCTCTACCGACCAGAGGGGCAGGTGGACGGTGTAGCTCACCTCGCTGTCCTCTTTCAGCTTCGCCAGCCGTTCAATGGCCGGCGGCGCGAAGCTTTGGGGCAGGAACAGCGCCATGTCGCCGCCCAGTTCGATGGGGTTGAACCCCTGCGAGAAGAGTCGCCGCACCAGGTCGGCGTGGTCGAGCGTGGCGATGTAGGCCATCGCCTCCTCTATGGACATCCCTGAGGGGATCAGAGCCTCCCGCTGCATGGTGATGATGCCAAATCGCATGTTTGCCTCCTGTCCTGCAACCTTCTGGTAGCTTCAGTACCGGACGCTTCTTCCTGAACGCCTGGATTCCATCACGAATGGCACGAATGGCACGAATACGCGAATCCCACGAATGCTCTCTACAAATCTCAGCCAGGTGGCGGCATGGTCATGGCGAAGTATACTATTATCGGGGAGAATTGGCAAACAGTGTGGCCGTTTCATCACCCTCCACGGCTTGGCCACAGTCCCTCGGCAAGCCACACCGATCAACGGTGTGATGACCGTTTGCGTTGGAGCCCAAATAGCCGTATGATAGCAGCCGCGAACCACGATCCATGACCACATCAAACGGAGGACGAACATGCCGACGACCCAACCCGTTCGGGCTGCTGTGATCGGATGCGGCGACATGGGCCGCCACCATATCGGCAACATGTTGCAGCAATTGGACACGACGCGCATCGCCGTCGTGTGTGAACCTTCGCCAGCGGCCTACGCTGCGACTGTGGAGCTGTTCCAGGAAGCTGGACTGGAGCCACCGCCTAACCAGCCAGACCTAAGCCGGTTGCTGGCCGAGTACGGCGGGCAGTTGGATGCGGCCTTCATCATCACGCCGCACGCCCACCACCATGACCAGGCCAAGGCCTGCCTGGAGGCCGGATGGGACGTGCTGCTGGAGAAACCGATGGCCATGAACGCGACCGAAGCACGCAGCCTGATCGAGACACGCGACCGCACGGGCAAGCTGCTGGTAGTGGCCTTCCCCGGCAGCCTGTCGGCGCAGGTCCGCACAGCGGTGCGGATGCTACGGTCCGGCGAATTGGGTCAGATACTGAG
>CAZPMV010000136.1:0-6195 GCA_964587335.1 uncultured Anaerolineales bacterium | reverse complement strand
AGGTCCGCACAGCGGTGCGGATGCTACGGTCCGGCGAATTGGGTCAGATACTGAGCATCAGCGCTGTCGTGTGGCAGAACTGGGGAGCCGTCTCCCTCGGCACCTGGCGGCAGCAGCCGGAGCTCTCCGGCGGCGGCTTCCTGTTCGACACCGGCGCTCACATGCTCAACACGGTGGCCGACTTGGCTGGCGAGGATTTCGTCGAGGTGGCTGCCTGGCTGGACAACCACGGCCGGCCTGTGGATACGTTGGGCACAGTGATGTGCCGGCTGGCCTCCGGCGCTCTCGTCACCCTGCACGGCTGCGGCGAGGCCATCCCCTCCTGCACCTCCGACGTGCGGGTGTTCTGCAGCAAGGCCATCCTGCGCACCGGCATCTGGGGCGAAAGGCTGGAGCTGCAACGCACCGGGCGCAAGCGGCTGCGCAAAGTCCCGCTGCCACCATCGTTGGGGGTATGGCAGCAGTTCCTGGCCGTGCGCAATGGTCGGATGCCCAACCCCTGCCCGCCTGAGGTGGGCTTGCGCCTGGCGCGCCTGTGGGATGCCATCCAGGCGTCGGCGGCGCGCGGCGGCGCGCCGGTGAGGACACGAATGATCAGGGAAGGTAGCTAATGAGGCTGCTGCCCAAAGGACTGAAAAGGGGACGCGGATTCCCACGGATTGGACGGATTGCCACGGGTTTCCCAGAGTGTATCTGTGCATATCCTGGCAGAGGGCATTGGCCCGATCGTCCTGGCCTCCTCCCGGCGCCGAAGGACTCGGTGGAACCGGCAAGGATCTAGCCGCCGTCGAGGGTCTGTTCAATGACTTCGGCCCAGTCGCCCGACGCACCTCCGTACGCGGGGCGCTTGAGGAACGTGAACTCCAAACTGGGCTCTCATTCCGGTTCGACCAGGAGAATGTAAAGTCTCCGGGGGGACACGGACCAGGTACTTCCGGGTGCCTCTACGTTTCCAGCCTTCAGCACGATCGTGCAGGGAGGGTCAAGCTGGCCAAGAGTCTGCCGGATCTCCTCTGCCTTCGCCCGTGCTTCAGAGCCGAAGTGCAGAGTGTTCTCACTGGCAAAGAATGCCAGCGGCGGATCCCCGGGTTCCCTAGCATTGCTCCACAGATCTAATTCCCCGACCGCATAGCCGAGCCGCGTCACCTCTGCGAATACGCGCTCTGCCAGAGGGTGAGCCTCGCGCACGAAGTAGAGGATAATGCCATAGTCGCGGTTCTCTGACACCGGGATAGCGCCCAGCGCCTGTAGTAGCGCCAGGTGGTCCAACAGCAGCGTGCAGTCTGCGAACTCGCCCTGACTCAGCCGAAAGGTCATAACAAAGGGCGCGGTGACCTCCTTCCCGGTGGGGCCCACGCCAATCCACTCGCCCTCGTGCGTGCCCTGGAAGGTCCCGCGAACCACCACCTTGTCCCCTTCGGCCACTGTGTCGCCAGCGTGCAACTGGTAGTCAGGGAAGGCGGCTCTTAGAAGGAGCACCTGCTGCCGCAACGCAGCTTTGTATCGAGAACCAAGTAGGCTGAACGGGTAGTGGATCGCCCCCCCAGGCTGCTCTTTGTTGTTCACAGCATTGAGGAAGCGACTAACGCGTTTCTTGTTGTTCTTTTTTCCCACTTTTCCTCCTTCGGGTGTGGTTTTACCAAGTCTTTGTAAACGGCCTGCACGACTAGATTCCTGTACCGTGTAGGCATCACCTTCTTTCGCCTGGCAACCCTCCTGACTATTCCCCACCGTTCTG
This sequence comes from uncultured Anaerolineales bacterium, assembly GCA_964587335.1. GTDB lineage: Bacteria > Chloroflexota > Anaerolineae > UBA3071 > UBA3071 > UBA3071. The sequence goes on along the minus strand of CAZPMV010000136.1, from coordinate 4,457 downwards.
CCTTAGGCAGAAACTGATCTCGAGCTACACCAGGACAGATTGGCTGGCAGTAGCAGCGACCACTCCCTTCAGCCTGGCCTGTACGGTCACCTTGGCAGAGTTTGTCAAATCCCCTGATGTGAAGGCAGCGCTCACGACGACGAGCACCCCATCGTGAGCACTGCCATATGGCTATGGATCTTGCGTAGGGGAGCCTGTCCGGGCAATAGGTCCACTCGGCTTTTCCGATACTGCCATGCGCGGATCGCTCTGAACCTCATGCCCCTGGCAAACAGTAGCTTAGCCCAGGTGAGTCTCCCACTCGTTCAGCAGTTCCCCTTCAGGGCTGTAGACCAGCACCCGCCGGCTGTCGTCTACGGCGACGATCACCTCGCCCTGCGGGCCAGCGGCAATGCTGTTTGGCTCGCCCTCAGCGGGCCAGTGGGCCAGCGGCTCTCCGTCGGGACTGTATCTCCACACGAGCTCCCGGGTCGCGATAAGAACGTCGCCCTCCACGCCGACGACAATGCCATTTGTCTCTATCACGCCACCCTCGACGCGCCAGTCCGTCAGCGGTTCTCCATCAGGGCTGTGCCTCACCACGACGCGACCTTCGTCAGTGGCGACGAACACCTCGCCATCGCGATTGATGGCAATGCTCGTCGGCCCGCCCTCGACGAACCAGTCTGCGAGTAGCTCTCCGTCGGGGCTGTATCTGAGCATGACATTCTCGCTGATGACGGTGATCAAAACCTCGCCCTCAGGGCTGACGGCAATGCCATTCGGCCCACCCTCCACAAGCCAGTCTGCCAGTAGTTCCCCATGGGGGCTGTACTTGAGCACGACCATGGGCTCGGCGACCGTGACATAGACCTCGCCCTCGGGGCCGACGATGAAGCTACGGATCCCGCCTTCGACGACCCATTCCGCCAGCAGTTCCCCTGCCAGGCCATACCGTAGCACGCGGTCTTTGTGGGCGACGATGACGAAAGCCTCGCGCCGGGGAACGGTCACTCGAGTGTCCGTCGGAGGCAACTTGTAGGCGCAGGGTCCTTTATCCCAGGGCACCTGCACCTGGACCGTGACCCCGCCCACGAGTTCTTCATCGTGCCACTGGCTGACGTCCACGCGCCGCCAGGGCCTCAGGCAAGCCTCAATGTCTACATGCACGTGCTTAGCAATCTGACCTGGATGGGAGCCAACAACGTGCCCTTTCACCTTTCCGGTACCAAGGTCAATCGCGCCGTCGAACATGCCCGCGACGGTGCCAACCCCCTGCAGGAGTCCGGCGAATTGTCCCACCAGATGGTGCCCGTCCAGAACTGTATCAGTCAGAGAGCCAGTGACCCCCCCCCAGGTCCCCACGCATTCTACCACGCAGGTCGCCGTCCAAAGGGGGTTCCAGAGCTTTGTCGGCCCCGGGAGGCATTTCGATGACCACCGCAAAGAGACGCTCCTTACCCGGCTTCAGCAGTTCGCCATGAACCACCCCCTTGAGGTAAGCCTTCCAACCCTTGGGCAGGTTGGCCTCCAACTTGAGTTTGAGGGGGATATCCTCCTCCGGGTAGGGATTGCCCGCCACGAAGACCGTCCGGGCCGGCGCCAGTGGCGAGTAAGCAGTGTAGGCGATGTTGGATTGTACCTCGTTGTTGTGGGAATTGACGTCGTTCGTAGATGTAACCCTGGCCCTCAGGCAGTAGTGATCGACCACCTCGCCAGCGGCCAGGGGCGGGATGCACCACTTGACGCTGGCTGATGCTGGCGGCGAGTTCTGGGCGCTGTCGGGGAAGTTGGATTGCCCTGCCGCCAGTGTGCCGATGCTCAGCTTCTGTACGTTTCCGTTCTTGTCCTTCACCGGCAGCCAGGTCCACGTCGCCGTGCCGGCCTTGGCATAGTGGAACTCCACCTGCACGTTCTGGGCCGCCATGTCGCCTACGTTGCGGACGCGGCAGTAGACGGTGTTCTCGTACTCGGTTGGCAGGGCGGTGCTGGAATCGGTGACGTTGATGAGGGCGTTCCACTCCGACGCCCCGCCGTTGTTGACGAACAGGTCGAGCGACGAGTAGTTGGGACTGGTGAGCCCCACGTAGTTGCGTGACAGGTCCCAAGACACGCCCCAGCGCAGGAACGTTACATCCGCACCATACTCGTCGGGATGCAGGCCTACGGCGTAGAAGGCCAGGATCGTATTGCGGTGTTCGGCAGAGCCGCTGCCATAGAGATCGGAGGCGGCACTGACACAGGCGTTGCGCAGGGTGCGGAAGGTGTTCTCGTCGTTGGTTGGGATGCCGGTCAGCGTGCCGTGGGTGCTGAAGTAGTGGGTGAGGGCTCGATACCAGATGCGCGCCGCTTTGGGTACGTTCTTGCCCCCGACGGTCTGCCTGCCCGGGCTGTAGACGGGGATGAGCTCCGGTGTTCTGCCGACCCTTTGGTGCACCCCGCCCTTGCCCATCAAGTAGGCGCAGTGGGCCAGGATGGTGCCTCGCTCGTAGAAGCCGGTCCTGACATTGCGATCCGCAAAGTGATCCAGCTTGCTGGGATCGAGGGCTGCCGTGTCCCGTGGATACACCACGTTCCGGAAGACCTGGGGAGGGGTCGCGTGAGAGATGTCCCTGGCTGGCAGCCATTGCTCTGTGGAGAGCGCTCCAAAGGTGTCAGACAACCCTTCGTGTACCGCCCCGAGCCAGCCACTGTACGCCAGGCCTGGGTTGTGCCCACCGTCCTCAAAGGAGAAGTTAGTGATGGCGTGCTGGTACTCGTGGGCAAAGATAAAGTGAGAACCGGCCGGGTAGTCGAAGGTGGTGCCATCCCCGTCCATGAAAGCCAACCAGAACGTCCACACTCCTCCCGACTTGACTCTCCATTGATACGCATTAACGTCCGAGCAAGTGCTACCCCAATTTGTTACCCATGCTGGTGGAGGGTAGCAGTGGGCGATGATGTTGAGGACCTGAGGAGGCACAGGGGGATTGGGATAGTTACCATCGTCCCACCCATCTCTGCCACTAGCTAAAGCATCGTACCATTCATATTGCTGCTTTGCGAAGAAGTGGGCATCCACTTCCGGCTGCTGGCCGGAGGTGCGTTGTGCAGAGGTGGCGCTTGTGGGCAGCCGGTTCCAGTTCCTGTCGCCGTCCGTGTCCTCCGATACAGGCAGGGTGCCGTTCTTGAGTGCGTTTCCAATCTCAGCGTTGGAGTTGTGGGCAGTGTCGCAGGCGGCGTCGTGGGTCACAATGTCCCGGTTGTGGGTGGTATCCTTGAGACGGTAGGTGGAACTGGTGTCCACGCGCACGATGTTCAACGCTCGGGTGGTATGGGTTCCGGTGAGTGGCGTCACGGCCAAGCCGGTGCCGGTCGTCGGGTTCTCGGCGCTTATCAGGGTTGGAGCGAACAGGAACCGTTCCCCCGTTGTCGCGTCCACGAAGATCTGGCCGTAGGTGATGTACGGGGCTTCAACCGGTGCACCGATCGACTCTTCCATGTCCCCGTACCCGTAGGTGATCCAGGCCAGGCGGAACTCGCCCTGCCAGGGGTAGGCGACCAGGCGCGGTGGGTCGGTCATGGGGAAGAGTTCTTCCTGCTCCTCCTCACGCTGACGCAATGCGTCAAACCCTGGAACGTTCTCGATCCGTTTGCGGAGGATCTCGCACAGCTTCTCGGGGTCGACTCGGGGCCCAGCCTCGACCTTGATGTCGCGCCACAGGCTGGACTGCACCTCCACCAGCGCGCCGCCGGCATCAAAGTGGGCAGCCAACTTGGCCCCGTAGACCTCGGTCTCGCCGGCAACCATGTGTTGGAAGACCAGGTGTTCCCAGCCCAAGTCATCCTTCTTGCGCCGCAAAAGCCGGAGACCCTCAGGTGGTAGGTCAGAGGGGCCCAGGAGTGCGCCAAAACCCTTCAGGAACGTTTCGAGCTTTCCCTTTGCGTCGATCGGGGCGTCGGTTCCCACCTTTCCGCGAATGGAACTGGCTACACCGCGCACTTCGTCCCAGTGGACTTCTACGGCAGCATCAACAGTCTGAAGTTGCTCGAGAAGATCTTTCTGTTCCTGAGTAATGTTTTCCATGATCGTTTCTCCTTTTCATAAACAGTGATTTGCATCCTGTTTTCCGGCTTTATTCTTCGATAGTGCACCTCCTTCTCCAAGCAATATGGCGTACAACTTGTCAGTACGCGCAATACTGCGCATATCGTTCATCTGGAGGGTGATATCCCCACTGCCCATATCACGCGGAAAGTCTACAGGCTGGCTCACACCACACAGTTCGATGTGATGGCCCGAAACGGCGCATTGGCTGCTGAAGCCCCGCCCTCACCTATGGATCTGAGCAGGATTGGCCAACCCAACAAACAAACAGTCGACCACCCACCGGGATCGCTCCCAGGATAGAGGTCGACTGTCAATCTCTCACGATACCCTCCTCGGTTGACTATGGCTGCGATGAGGGCTACGACGTTGCTGTACTCCGATAGATACA
>CAZPMV010000135.1:0-8719 GCA_964587335.1 uncultured Anaerolineales bacterium | reverse complement strand
AATGTGCTGTTGGTGCCAACGATGGCCCTTCAGAACAGCGGTGGTTTCTACCAGGTGCTGGTTCCGAGCAGCAGCGATCCCGAGGCAATGCCGCAGGCCGTGCCGGTGGAGGTTGGCCTGAGCGATGGCATGTACACTGAGATCGTGCGGGGTCTGAACGCTGGCGACCAGGTGGTGGTGCAGATACAGGCCAGCGACTCGGCCCAGTTCGGCTTCAGCGCCATGCGCATGATAGGCGGCATGATGGGCGGTGGTAGCCCCCATTAGCCGTCCAGCAACTGGATACAGAGGAGCAATCGTAATGCTGAAGTTGTTAATGGTTCTGCGCGTGGCTCTGAATGCGCTGACCGTGAATAAGATGCGTTCGTTCCTGACCATGCTGGGCATCGTCATCGGGGTGGCGGCAGTCATCTCTCTGGTCGCCGTCGGAGCGGGAGCACAGGCCCTGATCGTCAGTAACCTGGAGGGCTTGGGCTCTAACCTGCTGACCGTGACCGCTGGAACCAGCTTTGGTTTTTCTGGACGAGGGCTGCAGCAGAATGTCCGTGCGCTGACCAACGCCGATGTTGAAGCTATCAGCGGCCTGGCTACCAGCATCAGCGCTGTGGCTCCGGAGTATGGAGCGAACGTCATTGCAGTATATCAGGGCAAGACCACTTCGATCGGCGTGACCGGTGTGACGGCCGAATATGCGGAAGTACGCAACTGGGAAGTTGCCGGCGGCCGGTTCATCAGCCACGAGGACAACAGTAACCTGTCTATGGTGGTGGTCCTGGGCCAGACAGTGGTGGAGGATCTGTTTGGCAGCGCCATGGCCAATCCTGTGGGCCAGACCGTGCGCATCAACCGCCAGAACTACAGGGTGGTTGGCGTCCTACAGACCAAGGGCCAGGGAGGCTTCATGAGCCAGGACGATGTGATCTTCATGCCCTTGCGCACAGCTCAGTTGAAGCTTGGCGGCGCCGGCAATCAACAAGTGCGTTCCATAAACCTACAGGCCCGATCGGCCGAAGAGATGGATCTGGCCCAAGCCCAGGTGGCGGCCATCCTGCGCACGCTACACGGTTTGCAGCTTGGTCAGGACGATGACTTCACGGTGCAGAACCAGGCCGACATCGTGGGCGTAATGGAAGAGACCACCGGCACGTTCACGACGCTACTGGGGAGCATTGCCGCTATCTCGCTGCTGGTGGGTGGCATCGGCATCATGAACATCATGCTGGTCAGTGTGACGGAACGCACCCGGGAGATAGGCCTGCGCAAGGCAGTGGGGGCCCATCGGGGCGATATTCTGATCCAGTTCCTGGCCGAGGCGATCGTTCTGAGCATCGCGGGAGGGCTAATCGGTACTGCGTTGGGCGTCGGTGGGGCACAGGTTATCACCCCACTGCTGGGGGGCAACGAACCGCTGGTTACGCTGGAGAGCGTCGTGATGGCGCTTGCCGTGTCGTTGGGTATCGGGGTTTTCTTCGGCCTCTATCCCGCCAACCGCGCGGCACGGCTCAACCCGATCGATGCTTTGCGGTACGAGTGAATCTCTCAGAAAGCGCCCGGGCAACCGCGGCATGTCTCTTGGCGGCCGCGTAGTCACCGCTGGTCTGGGGTGGCTTGAGCCTTGTGGAGTAGGTGAGCGGACCGCTCATGCAGCCGGGGGCCGAGTGATGCCGGAATAGCGGGTGCAACGTACCCAGGATGTGCGCTGCATCCTGGAACCCGTCCGAGAATCGAAGAGCCGCAGCACTAGCGGCGGCCTTTCGGTGATGCTCAGGACAGGGGCGGAGCCGTCTCTGTAGGGTCTTCCGATAGGTAGCCGGTACGTACCAGAGTCCCCGGCCCTGTTAGTTTACGTTACAGATGTAGAGCTATTGTGGAGAGAGTGTCGTGGGCCAACGCATTTTGGTGGTAGACGATGACAAAGGGATCGTGCGCTTAGTGCGAGCCTACCTGGAACAGGCGGGCTACCGGGTCTTCGTGGCCTACGATGGCGAGATGGCCCTGTCCGTCATCCGCAGTGAGCGGCCCGACCTGGTGGTGCTGGACTTGATGCTGCCCGGCCGCGATGGCTGGGACATCACCCGCATCGTGCGCTCCGATCCCACTCTGGCCGGCATCCCCATCATCATGCTCACGGCGCGGGTTGAAGACACCGACCGCATCATCGGCCTGGAGTTGGGCGCCGATGACTACATCACCAAGCCCTTTAACCCGCGTGAGGTGGTGGCCCGCGCCCGGGCGGTGCTGCGCCGCACCGCAGGCAAGTTCGCCCCACCCCAGATTGTGCAGATCGGCAGACTGCTCATAGATCTGGACCGGCACGAGGTGCAAATGGATGGGCAGCCTGTGGAGCTCACGCCCACCGAGTTCGAGCTTCTGCGAGTGCTGATGCAGAACGCTGGCCACGCTTTCACCCGCTCGGAACTCATCGAGAAGGGGTTGGGCTATACTTACGAGGGGTTGGAGCGCACGGTGGACAGCCACGTCAAGAACCTGCGCCGCAAGATCGAGCCCGATCCGAAGAAGCCCGCTTACGTTCAGACCGTCTACGGCGTGGGCTACCGGCTGGTGGGGGAGGGGAGGGCATGAACCGCCTCTGGGTGCGGCTGACCCTGGCCTTCGCTCTGATCGTCCTGGTGGCGGTGGGCGGGATTGCCGTCCTGATCAGCCAGACGACCGGCACCGAGTTTCGCCATTACATCACGCGCAGCGGGATGATGGCGTCAGGCAGTGGGATGGAGGAACTGGCAGCGTACTACCAACGAGAGGGCAGTTGGGAAGGCGTGGAGAGCCTGTTGGCAGGGGGTGTCCTTATCGGCGGGTCTATGGGAGGCCCCTGGCAAAACAGGGAATGGCGCCCTGGCATGGTAAGGGGTCGCCTGGATGCCGTGCTGGCCGATGCCAGCGGGAAGGTTGTCTTCGACAGCGCCGGGAAGGACACGGGCAGACAGTTGAGTTCCAGAGAATGGGACAATGCGTTGCCCATCGCCGAACCTGATGGCGAACAGGTGGTTGGGTACTTGCTCATAGCCTTGCCTGGCCAGGAGATGCTAGGGACGCTGGAGCAGAGCTTTCTGGATCGTCTGCAGAACGTATTGGTCGTCGGAGGGGCACTGGCGGTGGGTTTGGGACTGATTGTGGGGGCGATTCTCAGCCGCAGCCTGACCGCGCCGCTGCGCCGCCTGACCAAAGCAGCGCAATCTGTGGCCGCCGGTGACTTCAGCCAGCGGGTGGAGGAGGGGGGCAGCGCTGAGATCGTTGAGGTGGCCCACGCCTTCAACGAGATGACTGCCGCGCTGGATGAGGCGGAGACGCTGCGGCAGAACCTGATGGCCGATGTGGCCCATGAGCTGCGCACGCCTCTTACCGTGCTTCAGGGCAACCTGCAGGCGCTGCTGGACGACGTCTATCCCTTGGAGAAGGTCGAGGTAGCTCAACTATACGACGAGACCCGATTGCTGAGCCGGCTGGTGGAGGACCTGCGAGAATTGGCCCTGGCTGAGACGGGGCAACTGCGGCTCAACCTGCGGCCGACCGATGCCGCGCAGGTGGCACGGACGACCGCTGCTACCTTTGCCCTCGTCGCTGAGGACAAGGGGGTCAGCCTTGATGTGCAAATCGCTGACAGCTTGCCCTTGGTGCTGGCCGATCCTGACCGGTTGGCTCAAGTGCTGCGCAACCTGCTGAGTAACGCGCTCCGCCACACTCCGCCCGGCAGCCGGATCTCCATTTCAGCCGGGGCGACCGACACCATTGTGGAGATTGCCGTAGCCGACACCGGCGAGGGCATCCGGCCCGAGCACCTCCCTCATGTATTCGACCGCTTCTGGCGTGCCGACCGCTCACGCTCTCCTGGGACAGGTGGCTCCGGTCTGGGGCTGACCATTGCCAGACAACTGGTGCAGTCCCAGGGCGGCGAAATCGGTGTGCAGAGCGAATCGGGCCGCGGCAGCCGCTTCTGGTTCACGCTTCCCGCGGCTCCGAGTCCCGAATGAATTCGCGGCCTGATACCCAAAAGCTGTTGAAACGGGTTGGGATGTCGCCATAGTTGATGACGAGGAACACCGTGGCTTTCTGGCGTCTTTACTATCATCTGGTGTGGGCTACGAAGAACCGTGAGCATCTCGTCGTGCCAGCAATCGAAGCCCGGCTCTACGGCTATATCGTGAACAAAGCTGCTGAGCTGGATGTCTACGTCTACACCATCAACGGCTGGCATGACCATATCCATCTGGTGGTCTCAATCCCTCCAAAACATGCCGTCGCCTACGTTGTGAAGCGCCTGAAAGGGGCCAGTTCCCACGATCTCAACCAAGCAGGAGGACTCGACTATCACTTTGCCTGGCAACGCGGTTACGGCGCTTTCTCCCTGGGGGAACGCCAGAGGTCAATGGCTGAGGCATACGTTGAGAATCAGAAGAGGCATCATGAACAACGGACGATGAATGCGTGGCTCGAGCGCTATGCCGAATTCGACGAAGGGCCGGATGATGTGGGCATCACACGGGGCGTGATTCTCCACGAGGATACGCTCCTCAAGCCAGTGCAAACCCAGCCACAAACGCAGCGGTCATCAACAGCAGCAGGCCCGGCAGGATGGTGTAGATCGTCTCTTTTGACAGCATGGGCTTGCCGGCTTGCAGGAAGGCAAGCAACAGGCCACCAAGACCGATCAGCGCCCCGCCGACCCCCACCAAAGCGAAGCCTGCCGGAGCGCGGCCTCGCAGGCTGAGGAGGATCGGTAGACCAACGATGAGCAGCCCGGCGATGCCGTGCACCACAGCCAGGACAACGGTGGCGATTGTGCCGGGTGTGGCGTATCGCGTGACCGCAATCGCCAGCAGCCCAAGCGTGACGAAAACCTGGTACACCGTGCTAAGAGCGGGCAGATACTCCACCACCAGGCCCAGCGAGAGACTGAGCGGGATGATCGCCGCCACGACGACCACCAGCGGGTTGTCCAGTATCTCCAAGCTGAAGATGATCAACAACAGGCCGGCAATCAGAAGAACGCCAAAGGCGATGGTGTAGCATAGGATGGCCAGCGTGCCGAGTCCCTCGATCCCCACGGCCACCTGGTACGCTGCCAGTATGCCGGTGGCCAACAGCAGCAATCGGTCGAGGATGGACGTCTTTTTCATGGTCATCATCATCGTTGACCTGCTAGATCGCCTCCACTACGACCAACAGCATTGAGCTCAGCATGTATATCGAGGCGTACTTGAACAACCCGAAGTTCAGCCGTTCTGACGGGCGCACGACGCTGGTGATGGCCAGAGCCAACAGTCCTGCGCTGAGCACGGCCAGCAGTCGCAGGTAGCCCCAGGTCATGCCAATACCAATCGCCGCAACCGCGATGGCGAGAGCTGCAGCCAGGCTGGATAGGGCGATGGTCACACGCGTCATCTGGAAACCGTAGGCCGAGGGGAAGGTAGGGATGCCTGCCCTTCGGTAGTCTTCGCAGTAGCGCATGTTGAAGGTCATGATGTGGGTGGGGATCCACAGCAGCACTCCCAGCGCCAGCGACAGACCGATCCAGTCGATCTGTCCTGTACCGAGAGCGCGCCCGGCCAGGATGGGCATTCCGCCCGAGATGCCGCCCCAAACGATAGACCAGGGCGTGCGGCGCTTAAGCCAGATTGTATACACCACCACGTCGAAGAATAAGCCGGCGAAGACTATGGCGCCATACAGAGGGGAGAGGGCAAATGCCCAGACTACGCCGAGCCAAGCGAGCGCCAGCCCGACCATCAGGGCGTTGCTCGCCTCTACCAGACTCAAGGGCAGCGGGCGATTGGCCGTGCGCTTCATCTTCGCGTCGATGTCCCTGTCGTAGACCATGTTGAGCACGGTACTGCCGCCGATGGCCAGGAACAGGCTGCCGGTCAGCGCCAGGAGCGCCTCCCAGTTCAACACCGGGCAGCGCGCGCTCATGAATCCAGCCAGCCCAGTTGTGAGCAACAGTCCGCTCTGGAGCGGCTTGGTCAGCACCCAGTAGGCACGTAACTTCGCACGGATTGCTTGGAACGCTCTCAACGGTGTCGTCCTCTCCTATTCCATACTGGTCATTCGGTGACGGCCCGCACACAACGGAAGCCAGCGCTCGGACCAAAGTAGTCCGGCCCGGCGCTGTTGCGCGTCCATACGCGCAGGTTGTATGCATAGTTGGCCTTGCTGCCGCCGCGCATGTAGCGGTAGTGAGCGCCTTCGTATACGTCGGCCGCCCACTCCCAGACGTTGCCGGCCATGTCGTACACACCGTAGGGGCTGGCCGAGTCCAGCGTCTGATACCCTTCGTAGCTTCGGCCATTATAGAAGCCCACCGGAGTCGTGTTGCCCTGCGCGCCGACGATCTTCTCGGACGGATCGTGGCTGCTATAGAAGTTGGCGTTGTTGGACTCGATCTCGTGGCCCCAGGGGAAGGGGCGGCCATCGGGTCCACGCGCTGCTTTCTCCCATTCGATCTCTGTGGGCAGCCGCCAACCGAAGAACTCACAGTAGGCCTTGGCACCGAACCAGGTGACCATCACCATCGGGTGGTTTTCGTAACCTGGCTTGGGCGTGAAACTGGCGCCGTTGAAATCCAAACGCAGTCCGGGGTCATCAAGGGGGATGTGCGGCCATTCCCCTGCCTCGATTTCTTTCTCGTGATCGTAGCCGCGGAACTCGTCGCCCGGGTAGTGGCCCACTACCTGGTCATCCACGATTCTGACCGTCCCCGTGGCCAAAGCATCGTTCAGATAACGAGCATACTGGGCGTTGGTCGCCTCGGTGACCATGACCTCGTAGTCGTAGTCAATTGTTGTCTCGTGATCGTGCTGGCCCAGGAGGAACTCCCCACCTGGCACCAGCGCCCAGGTCTGAGGGTCAATTCCTGTTTCCATTGAGGGTGGCGGGGCAGGGGGCATGTCCCTGACAGGAGCGCATCCTGCTACCAACAAAGCAACCAGGGTCAGAAGGACAAATGCGCGTTTCATCGGGCCACCTCCCGCTCCGAAGCAGACGTCGTTTCCTCGGAGGACGCCAGTTCCCCTGCAGCGAGTTCCTGCGCCCAGCGCCCCTCCTTCCTGAACAGGTCAAACAATCGCCACAGCATGAAGGCGGCCAATGCCACCAACACAGTCGCTAGCCCGACGTCGGTCAGCAGCACCGTCCAGTTTACCAGAGGCTGCTGGGCCGACTCGCTGACGAACAGGCGCTTCAACGAGAAGACGGTTACTGCCCCGAAGGCCAGGTCCGAACTGACGATGACCAACCAGCCAAACCACCGTCGGACTCTGCCCTTGAGCCCCACACGGTCAGCAAAGTAGAAGAGGATGATGGTGGCGATGATCGCCGACAGAATGTGCCAATGGCCGGTGAGGGTGATGCGCTCTTCGCGCGCCGGCATGACTCGCATGGTCTCTTCCAGTGTGACTGCCATGAAGATGCCGACGCCGCTCACTGTGAAGTTCATAAACACCATCTGCCACAGCGAGCCGAACCTGAGCGGGTCGTGCACTAAGGCCCTCAGTTTCTGCCAGAAGCTAGCCTTCGTGATCCCGTGCTTGGCCAGTCCCTCGCGGATCAGCTTGTCCCATCCGAAAATAACCAGCATCAGCGCGGCCAGCATAGAGGGGACAGCACCCACATAGATGAAAATATGAGCATAAGGCTCATAGGGAACGACTGCCCACACGGCCAGGGTGATGACAATGCAGCCGATGGCCATCAGCGGCATGGCGATCTTGTGGAGCAGGCCCTTGAAGTCGAACCAGCGCCCAATGATCAGCGTGATGCCCATGCCGATCAGGGCGAGCATGATGTGCAGGTGGCCGATGATCGCCAGTTCCAGCGCCGTCTTGTGCGGCTCACGGATCACGTCTTCGGCCAGGAAGGTCTCGTGACCACTGCCCCAGTACGAGCCGGTGACCGCGCCGAACAGGGCCGAGCCAAGGGCGGCGACGGCCACCAAGAAGAAGGCCAGACGTTCTAGGTCAACCCCGCCAGCGTGGGCATAGTCCGGGTCTTTGACGCGGTACTCCTTCTTCCATGGCCACAGCGCCGCAGCCAGCAGGACCCCGGCGAAAAAGACAAGAGACTGGCCAAAAAGGAATATCCCATGAAAAACGCGGTCATGCCCAAAGTAGGCATACCACAACCCGAAGACCATCGCTATCAAGTAACCGGCGGTAATGGTGGCGTTGATCGTGGCCCGTTCGTGGTCCTTCATTGGCACAAGGTCCGTGATGAAGTACACCTCAATGGCGACCACGGCCATAGCGATGGTGTGGTAGAGCATGATGATGCGGCCCTCGCGCTCGGCCTCCACCAGGTCCATGCCAAGAACCCGCACCATAATATCCTTGACGCCCCACTCGGCCAACGGACCGGAGAGCGTCCCCCAGATGGCTGCGACCAGTGAAATCAGGGCGATTGCAACCAGTGCAAGCCCCTTTGTCGAGCGGAAAAGGTAGTTGAAACGCTTGGAGATTGCTTGCATGAGCCTCACTTCCATCCAACTGTACTTGCAGGGGATACCTATCCCAGAATCCTCAAGAGGCGGCTCCTCGCCGCGGGCAAGCTGCCTACAGGGTAGAGCCTCTAGGTTCCTGGGTAGGCTCCAGAAGGCAGATTCGGGGGACTTGGTCCCAATACAGTTTGGTTGGGAGGGAGTTGAACTCCCGGCCCCGGCAGTGCAACTGCCTCGGAACGGCCTATCCTCAGTATAGGAGGGAGTTGAGCT
>CAZPMV010000134.1:1524-8726 GCA_964587335.1 uncultured Anaerolineales bacterium | reverse complement strand
GGGTGTTAGAGTTATCCCTGGATAAGCTCATGGCCCGCGAGGTATTCCGTCTTGCTGCCCAACAGAGGCGACTACGGGCGCAATTGACCGAATTTGAACGACGGTACGGCCTGTCTAGCAGGGACTTCTATGACCGCTTCGAGCAGGGGGAAATGGGCGATGACGCGGACTTCGTGGAGTGGTCGGCGACATACGAGATGGTGGAGAATCTGAATGCTCGACTGGCCGTCTTGCGCGGTAGGAGAAGTGACCGACGATGAATCCACGCATCAACGAACACTTCGACGACATAGAGGCGCGTTTGGTAGCCAGCCCCGTGGTTAGTGCCTTTGACGCGATCCGTCGAGAGGTCACATCTATTGACGGCAAAATGCGGGTACAAGTCACGCTGACTGACGGGGGCCTGCTGGAGCTTTTTGAGTATTGGCTCGAAGAGAAAGGGCAGCTACACCTACGCAAATACCGTTTCCATTGGCAAGATGCTGGCGCGACGCTGATTCAGCGTTGGGATAATGTGAAGCACTACCCGGATTTGCCGAACGCGCCCCATCATACCCACCTTGCTGATGGCTCAGTGCAACCAGTTGCTGCACCCCCTGATGCGCTGGCGATAATTGATGAAGTGGAACACAGGGTAGTCCCGCGCAAGGCATGCGAGGATATGTCAGCACAGTCTATTTGACCCACAAGCTCTATTCGAGAGGGAGAATACTATGGACAAGACCCGATTTCCTAATCACTTGACTGCCAGGTATGATGCTGAGCAAGACATCCTCTATATCATGTTCGCTGATCGAGCACGCGAAGCCATCGCTGAGGAAATGGGAGATGAGGTTTTCGTCCGCTTCGAGCCGGATACCCGCGGGATTGTGGATATCGAATTCCTTAACTTCTCCGCCCGCCTAGAGGAGGCATTCGGCCCGGAGATGCAATACCTGGGCACCGGTCAGGAAGAGAGGTTGCTGCTGTCTCTGTCCCCACGCTGAACGCTGGCGCAAGTAAGGAACTTCTACGCCCGTTTCCAGCGGGCGGAGATGGGCGATGACGCGGACTTGGTGGAATGGTCGGCGACTTATGAAATGGCGGAGAAGATGACCACAGGGCTACGAATTCTGATCTACATCTCTCTCGGGCTACCGGTTCTTGTGGTCGTCCTCAACACCATCGTGAGGATCGTGCGCGCCTTCTACAAGTTCCCCATGCCCCAGTTCATGGCCAATGTCATTGACAACCCGCTACGGCGCAGGATCCAGCCGCCGGACGAGATGCCCACCAGACACGGGATTGAGCCTGGGATGACTGTCTTGGAAGTCGGCCCCGGAAACGGCGCCTACACGGTGACCACAGCCCGGCACGTGGGGCATACAGGCAAACTTGTGACCATTGACATCGAGCCCAGGATGATCGAGCGGGTTGAGCGCAGAGCCCAGTCCGAAGGCATTGAGAACATCGAGGCTCGGGTGGCCGATGTGTATGATCTTCCCTTTGAGGAGGGGTTCTTCGATGCCATCTACATGATTGCCGTCATCGGTGAGATCCCCGACCCTGAGATGGCGTTGGCGGAGTTCCACCGGGTGCTATCGCCTTCGGGTACCCTGGCCTTCAGCGAACTCTTGTGGGATCCTGACTACCCGCGTGCCAGAACGCTCATTTGCAGGACGGCTTCTGCTGGATTTCGGCTGAAGAACAAAGTGGGTAACGCCTTCCACTACACACTGATCTTTGAAAAGGACGTGTGATTTGCCACTTGTCATTGGCCTTACAGGCAACATCGGCAGCGGCAAGAGCACCGTGCTGCAGATGCTGGCCAAGCTGGGGGCACAGATCATCGACGCCGACAAACTGGCGCACGAGGTGATCGCTCCCGATGGCCCTGCCTACTCTGCGGTGGTGGACGCGTTCGGGCAGGACATCCTGAAAGCAACTGGGTACATTGACCGGAGCAAGCTGGGGGACATCGTCTTCCGCGATCCGCAGGCCCTGGCCCGCCTGGAAGCGCTCGTTCATCCGACGGTTTTCGCCCGTACGCAGGAACTCATCGAGCAGGCGGGAGCAGAAGTAGTTGTCGTCGAAGCAATCAAGCTCCTGGAAGCAGGGCTGGCGCGGCAGCTCTGCGACGACGTGTGGGTGGTCACCTGCCGCCCGGAACAGCAACGGGCGCGGGTCATGGCCCAGCGAGGGCTGACCGAAGCCCAGGCACGCCTGCGCATAGAGGCCCAGCCGCCGCAGGCAGAGAAGACAGTCCAGGCAGACGTGGTCATTGATAACAGTGGGACGATGGAAGAAACGCGGGAGCAAGTGAGGTCGGCGTGGCAGGCTCTGAAGAAGATCGAAAGGACAAACGAGACGGAGGGGCCTGAGGGGTCTGAAGTGCCGATCTTCCACTCAGACGTCACAGCCCCCATGACTGACGTCACCATTCGCCGGGCTACAGTGGATGATGCCGCCGGTGTCCTGCACATTCTTAACACCATCGTGCGGGAGCGCCGCTTCACCGCGCTGGATCGGGTGCTCACCCTGGAAGAGGAGCGAGAGTTCCTGCAACGCCGCGGGCCACGCGATGCCATCTTCGTGGCCGAGTGGGACGGGCGCATCATCAGCTTCCAATGCATAGATCCCTTCATGCCCGACATCGCCTCCATGGCCCACGTGGCCCAGATGGGCACCTATGTGCTTCCGACCTGTCGAGGACAGGGGATCGGCCGGCGTCTGTTCGAGGCCTCCTGCGAGTTCGCTCGCCGTCACGGCTACGAGAAGATTGTGATCTACGTGCGGGCCGGGAACAGAGAAGCCCAGAGTTTCTACCAGCGGATGGGCTTCCAGCACTGCGGCCGCCTGCGCCGCCAGACGCACGTCGGCGACGAATACGAAGACGAGATCCTGTTCGAGCACTTCTTGGAGGAACCATGAACGTGTTGCGCCGTTTCTGGGAGGAACATCCCCGGCTTTCCATGTGGATCATCCTGGCCATCGGCATGGTGGCGATCATGATCTGGGCAGCCTGGAACGTGGGTTTCAACCCCAGCCAATGGGCCTGGTTGGTCGTGATCACCATCGCTTTGGCTGGCTTGTGCACTTGGATCATCAGCTGGGAGGAGTGAGTCGAAGCTCAACCCAGCACCGTGCCCAGCTCTCAGCTTCATCAACCCATTGGGCGACAAGCCCGGGGGATGAAACCCGGGAGATGAAACGTGATGCGCAAGACGCAATGACGAATCACGTTGCACGTATCACGTTTCGACGGCGAACCCTGCAACTGCGCGCAGTATAGCTTATCGAACTATGAACAACAAACGCGACTACTACGACATCCTTGGCGTCGGTCGAGGAGACGGCGAAGAAGAGATCAAGCAAGCCTACCGCCGCCTGGCGCGGGAGTATCATCCTGACGTCAGCACCGCCCCAGACGCTGAGGAGCGTTTCAAAGAGATCAACGAAGCCTACGAGGTGCTCTCCGACCGCGAAAAACGGGCACTGTACGACCGTTTCGGCCGTGCGGGCCCACAAGGCACCGGCTGGTCCGACTTCGGCGGCTTCGGCGACTTCACATCCATCTTCGAAGACCTCTTCACCGGCTTCGGCATGGGGACGCGTTCCCGGCGCGCTCGCCGCGCCCCCCAGCGCGGCGCCGACCTCCGCTACGATCTGAAGTTGGAGTTCGAAGAGGCCGTCTTTGGCGCCGAGAAGGAACTGGAGATCACACGCCACGAGACCTGTCCTCGCTGTGAAGGCAGTGGAGCAGAGCCAGGCACCACACCCATCCGCTGCCCGCAGTGCAACGGCACAGGCGAGGTGCGCCGCACACAGCAGTCTATCCTGGGCTCCTTTGTCAGCGTGACCACCTGCCCTCGCTGCCAGGGAGAAGGGGAGATCGTCACCTCGCCCTGCAGTGAATGCCGGGGGCAGAAGCGGGTGCGCGCCGCCCGCACGATGGTCATCACCATCCCGCCGGGTGTGGACGACGGCACCCGCATCCGGTTGGCCGGAGAAGGCGAACCCGGAGTGTACCGCGGCCCCGCCGGAAACCTCTACGTCGTGTTGCACGTCCCAGAACATCCGATCTTCAAGCGCAGAGATAGCGACATCCTGACCGAGGAGCGCATCAACATCGCCCAAGCCGCGCTGGGCACGGAGATCAACGCCCAGACCATCGACGGGCCGATGGAACTGCGCATCCCACCGGGCACCCAGAGCGGTCATGTCTTCCGCCTGCGGGGCAGGGGTGCGCCCAAGATGCGGCGACCTGATCGTCGCGGCGACCACTACATCACCGTACGGGTCGTGGTGCCCACCCAACTGACCCAGCGGCAACAAGAACTGCTGACCGAACTGGGACAGTCGCTGGGCGCCGACAAACTGGGCAAAGAGAAGGGCTTCTTCGATAAGGTACTGGACGTCATTGGCGAGGCACTGGGGTAACCTTGAACTGGATTGAAATCAGCGTCTGCTGCGACGGCGAGGGAGCCGAGGCGGTCAGCGAACTGTTCAACCGCTACAATGCGGGGCAGGAGGGCCGTGGCGGCGCGGTCGTGGAAATCGGCGGATTCGACGCCCTGGGTGAATTACCGCAACCGATCATTACAGTGCGCACCTACCTGCCTGCCAGCGAAGAGGGTAAGGCCCTACAGCAGCGCATTGAAGAGGGGCTCTGGCATCTGGCTCAGATCTACCCGCTGCCTGAACCACAGGTGCAGGAACTAGCGGAAACGGACTGGGCCGAGGCGTGGAAGGCACACTACCGTCCGCTGCGCGTGGGCCAACGGCTGGTGATCACGCCGTCCTGGCTGGCGTCAGGGGCTGCGCCCGGCGACGTGGTGATCAAGCTGGATCCGGGCATGGCCTTCGGCAGCGGGCTGCACCCCAGCACCCGCCTCTGCCTCATGTTGCTGGAGCAGCACCTGCGCCCCGGTGACTCCGTGCTCGATCTGGGCACCGGTTCGGGCATCCTGGCCATCGCCGCCGCCAAGCTGGGCGCTGGCTCCGTCCTGGCCCGCGACATTGACCCAGTGGCGGTGAAAGTGGCCCAGGAGAACTTGGAGGTCAACTCTGTCGCCCATGTTGTACGTGTGGAGGATGGATCTGTCCCTGTTCGGGGTTCGGAACATGAGACCTTCGAACCTCAAACGTGGAACCTCATTATGGTCAACATCCTTGCAGACGTCATCGTTAACTTGCTGGACCAGGGGCTGGCAACGCTGCTGGCTCCCGGCGGGCGACTGATTCTCTCCGGCATCATCCAGCCGCGAGCGCCTGAGGTGGAAGCCGCGTTGCAGGCGTGCCAGTTGACCATCATCGAGCGTCTGCAGGAGGGAGATTGGCTGGCATTTCTTGCGGAATGCCCTCTCCTGATACCTGATCACCAATACCTGGTACCTGATACCCACCTACCACCATGCACCGTTTCTTCGTACTCCCCACCGTCATTCAGGGCGACCGAGTGACGCTCACCGGCCCGATCGTCCACCAGTTGACGCATGTGCTGCGGCTGCGTCCGGGTGAGCGCGTCGTCGTGCTAGACGATAGTGGCTGGGAATACACGGTCGAGCTGAAGCGGCTGGAGCGGAAGCAGGCCAAAGGGCACATCGTCCAGCGAGCAAGAGCGCAAGGCGAGCCCCACACGCGGATCACCCTCTGCCAGGCGGTGCTGAAAGGCGAACGCTTCCAGTGGGTGCTGCAGAAGGGCACGGAGTTGGGCATCACCACCTTCCTGCCGATGTTCTGCGCCCGCAGTGTGGTTCGTGATCCGGGGGCGGTGCACAAGAAGCTGGCGCGCTGGCAGGCTATCATCCGTGAGGCGGCGGAGCAATCGCGGCGAGGGCGGCTGCCGCGGCTGGAACCGCCGCTTACATTCGCCGAAGCGTGCCAGCAGGCCCAGGCGTCGGGCAGCCTCTCGCTCTTGGCCTGGGAGGAGGAACCAGCCAGCAGCCTCAAGGAAGTGCTGCAGGCCAACTTCAAGCCTCCGGCTCCCAACGCCCAGTACCCAATATCCAATATCCAAATACTCATCGGCCCTGAAGGGGGCTTCACGCCCGAGGAGGTGAAGCTGGCCCGGACGTATTCCATCCTGCCCATCACCCTGGGGCACCGCATCCTACGAGCAGAGACGGCAGGGCTCATCGCCGCTGCTGCTATCTTCTACGAACTGAATGATTTGGGCCAGTAGCATCGGCAACTTGACCTACAGTTGCCCGTCCAGGTACGCATATAACACACAGCACGGAGAATGCCAAATGTCAGAAAACACAGAACAGGTCATCATCATCGGCAGTGGGCCAGCGGGGTTGACCGCTGGCATCTATACCTCCCGCTCGGCAATGAAACCCCTGCTCTTCACCGGATCCGAAATCGGCGGGCAGGTGAACCTCACCATGGAGGTGGAAAATTACCCGGGCTTCCCCGACGGCATCACCGGCCCAGAGCTAGTCCAGCGCATGCAGAAGCAAGCGGAGCGCTTCGGCTGCCGCGTCATCGTGGACACAGTGACCGAGGTGAAGCTGGACGAGCATCCCTTCGTCGTCAAGACGCAGTCGGGGAGGGAGCATCGCTGCAAGGCGCTGATCATCACCACCGGCGCCAATCCCCGGCGGCTGGGGGTACCTGGTGAGAAAGAACTCACCGGCCGCGGCGTGAGCTACTGCGCCACCTGCGACGGCTTCTTCTTCCGCGGCAAGGAGGTCGCCGTCGTCGGCGGAGGCGATGCTGCCATCGAAGAAGCGATCTTCCTGACCAGGTACGTCAACAAAGTACGGGTGATCCATCGCCGCGACCAACTGCGGGCCCACCTCGCTCTGCAGCAGCGGGCCTTCAAGAACGAAAAGTTTGAGTTCATCTGGAATACGGTCGTCACCGCCATCAACGGCGACCAAAGAGTGACCTCGCTCACACTGAAGAACGTCAAAACGGGGGAAGTGAGCGAGCTGCCCACCGATGGCATCTTCGTCTACGTCGGTCACATTCCCAACTCGCAACTGTTCGAGGGGAGACTGTCCATGGACAAGCGGGGGTATCTGATCACCAACGAGATGATGCAGACCAGTGTGCCCGGCGTCTACGCTGCGGGGGAGATCCAGGACAGCCGCTTCCAGCAGGTGGCCACGTCGGTTGGCCAGGGATGCGCCGCGGCCATAGAAGCGGAGAAGTTCGTGGCCGAACTGGAAGATCGAGCCTATCCGGGCGAGCCCTAGCCTGCG
The DNA here is from genome assembly GCA_964587335.1 of uncultured Anaerolineales bacterium. Classification (GTDB taxonomy): domain Bacteria; phylum Chloroflexota; class Anaerolineae; order UBA3071; family UBA3071; genus UBA3071. The sequence goes on along the minus strand of CAZPMV010000134.1, from coordinate 1,536 downwards.
TCTGAGGAGATC
>CAZPMV010000134.1:0-1424 GCA_964587335.1 uncultured Anaerolineales bacterium | reverse complement strand
CAATTCAATGCCTACCGCCAGCGGATGAACGAGAAGATACTGGGCTGCGACCACCTGGGGATCAAGCGCTTCTTCAACCTGGACACCAAAGCCTACGAGGATGGAGCGCTGGATGGCCGGACGAAGGAGCTACTGGGGCTGGTGGCCTCGACAGTGCTGCGCTGCAACGACTGCATTGACTACCACCTCATCCAATGCGTGCGGCTGGGCTTCAGCGACGCCGAACTGCACGATGGACTGAACGTAGCCCTGGTGGTGGGGGGCAGCATCGTCATCCCCCACCTGCGCCATGCCTTCGACACCATCGAACAGTTGCGGGCGATGGAAGCGGAAGGGAAATCGTTGGATTTGTAGTCTCCGGGTACTGGATACTGGATACTGGGTATTGGGTATCAGCGACCAGTGATCAGGTATTGAGCTTCTCCTGATAACCGATCACCGAGACCTGATACGCGGCCGATGTCCATGCTTTGATTGCTTTGATTATGAGAGCGAACACCTATGCCTTACGTCAAGATAAACGACGAACGCCTCTACTACAGCGACTGGGACGGAGATACACAGGATGAACATCCCCCGCTGGTGCTGGTCCATGGCGCCGGGGGCACACATCTGCACTGGCCGCCACAGTTGCGGCGACTGCGCGACACCGACGTCTACGGTCTGGACCTGCCGGGGCACGGCCACTCCCGCGGCCAAGGGCAGGATAGCATCGCCGCCTACCGTGAGTTGATCCTCGCCTGGGCCAAGGCTCTGTCGCTGCGCCGCTTCGTGCTGGTGGGCCACTCCATGGGCGGAGCTATCGGGCAGGAGTTCGCCCTGCACTGCGCTGATCGGCTAGCGGGGCTGGTGCTGGTGTCCAGCGGCGCACGGCTGCGGGTTCATCCATCTATCCTGCAGGGAGTACAAGGGGACTTCCCCGCCACGGCCAAACTCATCTGCGACTGGGCTCTCAGCCAGAGCGCCAGTGATCGGAGCAAGCGGCTCTACCTGCGAGCGCTGCTGGAGGTCAACCCGACCGTGCTGCTAGGGGACTTCCGGGCCTGCGACGCGTTCGATGTCCGCGAGCGCCTGGGCGACATCTCCGTGCCCACGCTGGTCATCGGCGGCACGGAAGACCGGCTGACCCCGCCCAAGTTCAGCGAGTACCTACGGGAACGAATGTCCAATGCTCAGTTGCTGCTAGTGGAAGAGGCAGGGCACATGGTCATGCTGGAGCAACCCGCCGTGGTGACGGAAGCCATCGCTGATTTCCTAGCAACGCTTCAGGCATGACGGATCACGCAGCACGGATCAGACAGTAGCAAGCTCACGTGAAGGGAGACAACACCCACCATGGCACGCGTGGAATGCAAACAGGACCAGAACATGGCCCGCTGCACCTGCACCTACGAACCATGCAGCCGCAAGGGGCTCTGCTGCGA
>CAZPMV010000133.1:0-8751 GCA_964587335.1 uncultured Anaerolineales bacterium | reverse complement strand
CCAATCTACCAGTCTACCGACCTACCAATCTACCATCCTCTTGCTGACGACGCTCCTCGTCCCTCTGGCTCTCGGTTTCGCCCTCAATCTTCGCTATCCCTTCTTCCCCGAGCGGGGAGAACGGCTGATGCTGTTGGCGCTGCCGGCCTTCGTGTTGCTGGCAGCGTTGGCGTTGGAGAGGCTGTGGGCGCAGCAGCGCCGGGCAGGGTGGCTGGCACTGGGCGGCCTCCTGCTCCTCAGCGGACTTAGCCTGGGTGGCTTCTATGCTCTGCCCCGCTACGCTGACGATGACTACCGTCCGCTCATCGCCCGCGTGCAACAGCAGGCGCGGCCGGATGATGTCGCTTTCTGCGTCTTCCCCTGGCAGGTTGGCTACTTCCGTGCCTACACTCCCGATGCTGTACTGGCAGTGCTCAGCCCTAGTCCAGCCTGGGGGGAGGAGGTGCTGGACGCGCTGGACGCCCCGCTGGCGGCGGGCCACCACCTCTGGTTCCCTGCCCATCTGGCCTTGGGCGGTGTCCTCGAGCAGGCGGCCGAGCAGCATTTGCTGAGCACCGCTTACCCTCTCCTAAGCGAGTGGCATGGGCCCAACACTCGACTCATGGGCTTCACCGGCACTGAGCCACAGAACGATGGGCCTGCTGACGTAATCCTTGGCGGGCGTCTGAGGTTGGTGAGCAGCCGATGGGGGCCGCCGGCGCTGACCGCGGACAATGATGATCTGGCCGTAGACTTGGTCTGGCAGCGGCTGGGTGAACTGGATGGTGGCGCCAGCGTGGCGTTGCGGCTGGCCGATGTTCAGGGGCGCAGTTGGGCGCTGCGCGACAGCGAGCCGCTGGGCGGTTCCTATCCCTTCCATCACTGGCCGGAAGGAAAAGGAAAAGGAAAGGCCGTGCGCGACCGCCACGCGCTTCTGGTGCCGCCGGGCACGCCGCCGGGCGACTACGAGCTGCGCCTGGGCGTGTACGAAGGCGAGGATGGCCGCGCTCTCGACGTGCTGGACGAGCAGGGGCAGCCTCAAGGCACGGAGTTGACGCTGAGTACCGTGATCGTGACCATGCCTGACGTTCCACCTTCGCCAGCGCAGTTGCCCATAGAGAATCCGCAACGGGTTGACCTGGAAGATGCTGTGCGTTTCCTGGGACACAGCGGTGGCGAGTATGCTCTCGCTCCGGGTCATCTGTTGCCGGTGAGCCTTTTCTGGCAGGCACAACGGGATCTGGATGAGGACCTCGTTGCCTTTGTCCAGTTATTGGATCGTGAAGGCCAACTGGCGGTGGCCTGGGAGGCGCCGCCGGGTGCGGGCTTCCCCACCAGCCGCTGGCGGGCCGGTGACTTGCTGCGTACGCAGGTGGCCTTGCGTCTCCCCGCCACTCTCGCCGATGGTCGCTACACGCTGATCAGCGGCCTCTTCCGTGCGGCAGACAAGACGCGGCTGAGGGTTGGATGGGGGGATCACATCACCTTAGGCCAAGTGCACATCGTCGGCCGCGCACACGATTTCAGCTCTCCCACGCCCTCACACTGCATCGAGGCCAACTTCGACGGCAAAGCTTCGCTCGTTGGCTATGATCTGAGCATGTCGTCGCCCCTTCCCCATCCCTCGTCCACGATCACCCTCACGCTGTACTGGCGTGCCGAGGCGCTGATGGATGTCCCCTACACCGTATTCGTGCATCTCCTCGATAGCGAAGGGCGCTTCCGCGGCCAGGATGACAGCCCGCCAGGGGGCGGTGAGTTCCCTACCACGAGTTGGGTGCCGGGCGAGTATCTGGTGGACGAGCACCGCGTCCAGATTAGCGGTGATGCGGAGCCAGGGCCACATTCGCTGGAGATCGGGCTCTACGACCCGGCCACAAGCGTGCGTCTGCCGCTGCTGGATGAGCAGGGGAACGTGGTGGGGGATAGGCTGTTGCTGTGGCTTCGCTGAAGGGTGAAGGGCAGAGAAGCCAGGGCCGTTCACACGGTCTCTACAGAAGATAGAGCGGTATCCCGCGGCTCATCCAGCGGCAGGGGATGAGTGTCAACTGCCTGTGGTCCCTTGGGAGTCTGCGCGACGGCGAACTCCACCAGATCGCCTTCTTCGAGACTGTCTATTCCTTCTGTCAGGCCGGTGCGGTGGGCGAAAATCTCCTCGCCATTCGGCAGCGTGATGAAGCCCCAGCCCTTGGTACGGTTATACCACTTCACCCGGCCACGGCGGCGACCAGGAGGAGCCGCCAACCGTTGGCAGGAGGGACAGAGGTTTGGGGGTTCCAGTGGAGATTCTTGTTCAGCCAGCTTGCGCTGCTGGGTCACGGTCCAGATGAATTTGACGCCGCATTCCTCGCAAGTCAGGAGCGTGTCGGCGAAGGTTTGGCGGTCGGCGGTCATGTTCGGTGGTCCTTTCGGCTGTATGGATGTGGCCGCTGGTTTGACAAACGGGGGCAATGGGAGTATAATATATTGCAGCAACGGACGCACGAAACCGTTGCGGTCGGAAGGCGACGTAGCCAAGTGGTTAAGGCAGGGGTCTGCAAAACCCTTATCGCCGGTTCGAATCCGGCCGTCGCCTCCTCTGTCGGGGCTGGCATAGCAAGATGCCAGCCCTCGTCGCATAGATGGGTATCGTTCAAGAGTGTAGGGGGAGGCAGCACATCGCTGTCAGCGGAGAAGCGGAAAGACCGGAACGTTTGTTTTCCGCTCGTTCTGCTGTTCCGCCGGCGAGGTGGGGCAGGGTGTAGCTAAGGTTCCCCTACGATTCTGAATGATACCCCGCATAGATAGCTACATTGACATGGACCGAGAGTGATGGTAGAATAGATAAGCCACGGGGCGGTGGCGAAATGGTAAACGCATCGGTCTTAAAAACCGATGGACTTTGTGTCCTTGTGGGTTCGACTCCCACCCGCCCCACTCAGTTCTATGCTTACCCCTCTCCTTGCGCCTCTGGCGGTGAAGGTTCTCGCCGCAGGCCAGCCCCGGTCTAGAGTCGAATAGGTCGCCCCCGTCCTCTGGTGCGTCGTGACCCTCCATGTTTCTTCTCGGTCTCGGGCACCCGCTCCAAATCGGCTGCGGACACCTCGGCGCGATTGGCCTCGCCCAGGAACTGGATCAGCACTCGCACCCGTTCTGCCGGTCCCATGGGTCCCTCGAAAACGGCATGGAGTCCCTGCAGTGGCCCGGTTGCGAAACGCACCTCATCGCCCTGCTTGAAACCATGCGTTGGCAGCCCTCCCTGGGCCCTGATCTTCTCCAGATGCTGGCGGATCATCTCGATGGCCTCGTCGGGCACCGTCGCCGGCTTGCTGCCGAAGGCCACCACCCGGCGCAGCCCGGGCGTCCAGGCTACGGCCGAATAGCCGACCTCGTCGAGAGCAAAGCGGGCAAACAGGTAGCAGGGGAACAAGGGCTGTTCCCTCCACTCGCGACGCCGCCGTTTCCTCACCGTTGGCACGTAGGCCTCAATGCCACGCTCGTTGAGGACGGAGGCCACCCGGTATTCGGCATTCGGTTTGGTGTGCAATGCGTACCAGTATTCCATGTTGTCTACATGGGGACCCGCAGAGACGGGTTTGATGGTTGGATATCGCTATCTCATCGGGGCGGCATAGCTACAGACCGGGGTCTGGGCGGTCTGCCACAGGACGATCGGATAAGCCCACTGACTCAAGATTGTAGCACAAAACGCTCGCTTCGTCCAATCTTTGCCTTCTACGACGCCCCCAGAATCTGAAGGATTGGCATAACGTACGTCTGGAGGATTTCATTTAAGATGAAAGAGAGCAGCGGGCTCACGACGGCAGCAATGGCCCGAACAAACGAGGCGCTATCCCTGAAGGGCCACTCGGGAGAGGCCTCGATTGTCTTCCGAAGTTGTATCAGTTTCTCGATGCGGCCCGTCAGCTTGTCGAGATCCTCCATCTCCGCCTCTGTTCCCTGGAGCAGTGCACCCTGAATGCTCGTGAATTGCTGATACGTGCTCGCCAAGACGCGCTCCTTGGCTTGGTCTATTTGCTGGTGCACTCCCCAGAGTGGTACGAAGAAGGCCAGCAGACCTACCAGGGAGAGAAGGATCACCACGTAACCCGACTGGGTCGGCATGCCAAGAATCAGTAGCGGGATGAGGATGAAACCAATGCTGGGCAGGGTGTGGAGCAAGCTCAGCCGGCCGAAGGGCAGGAGGTTGTCCTGATTGAACACGTTGATGTCCAGCGGCCGTAGGGCCATGACGCGCAGGCCATTGGCATGGCGAACGGTGCAGTACACCTGGGAGAGCAGCAGCCAGACGAACAGTACATACACTGCCACGATAAACAGGGCCGCAGGCCAGGCAGCGGGCAGGGCGCTGGTCGCCGACAGGAGTTCCCATCGCAGCAGCACGAAGAGCCCCACGATGATGGCGACCGATATGACCAAGAGGGCCAGCTCGACGCGCCAGTCTGCGTCGAACATGCGACGCACGTGGTTGTCATATTCTTCGTCGCTGACCAGCACCGTCGGGCGCAGTCGCTCCAGCTCCTTGACGGCTCGTCCCCTCAGGATTCTGAGGAAGATCAGGATGTAGACCGTCATGATGGGGAGCACGAACAGTCTGGCCACGGCCTCTGCTGTCAGATGTCTGAACGTGGGGTCGTTGAAGGAGTACTCCAGTACCTGCTCAGCCAGTGTGATGACGCCCACCAGAGCAGCCAGGAGTGGATAGGGCAGCGGCAGCCGCTCAAGGGCGAACGTGGTCGAATTGGACCAGCGTTGGGCGTTATTGACTTTGTGGGTCTCAGGCGCAGTCGTCATCTCTTCCCTCCTTACGTCTTGTTTCTTCATCCTTGTCTCTTCCCCTGCCGCTTCTGCGTTTTCTCGATCTTGGCCCAAGATACGTAGCGATACCGCCCGATCGAGTACGTGCGCTTCAGCTAGAGTCAGAAAGGCGAGTGGAATCAGTCGTGGCCATGCTTGTAGCCCCCTTCCTGCTTCTTCTTTCAGTTGCTGTGTCTTTGAAGAATGCGTACGGAAGCGATAGTTGCCATCGCATATCGAGCATATTGTACTACAAAACGGTGGAAGCACAAAGGCTGTGTGGCCAAGGTGTTGGGTGAATACCCCTCCGCTCCCACGCGTTTGGCTGGCACAAAGCGCGTTTCAGGAAGTTTGCTCGGCAGGGACAGGCATGCTATAATCATGCAGGGCAGGACGAACCCCCTGGACACTCTTGCAGGCAACAGCGCACCAATCTACGATAGGCTTACCGCATGTTTGACGGGAAACCCGATCCATACATCTTCTTCAAAATGCACCACGTGTGGCGGGCGGAAAGGGCATGGCTCCTATCGGTCGATCTTGGCCTATATGAAGCGCTGCGCGGCGGTTCTGCAACGATTGACGATGTCTGCAAGCGAACCGGATTGCACCGCAGACCCGTTTCCATGCTTCTCTCAGCCAACGCATGCATCGGTGTCATTGGCCTTCGCAACGGTCGATACTTCATCCATGAGGTTATGCGAGGGTTTGTCCTTGAAGATGGTGATGCCTGGGCCCGTCCAAGGATTCCACGGGAAGGAGAGGATCGAATCTACGATTGCTGGAAGAAGGCCTTGGTGACCAATGTGCCAGTTGCTGGATGCCTGCCTCCCTGGATGGTCGATCCGGAGGGGGCTTCAGGTACTACGGCTCCACAGCCTGAGCGACATGGTTGGAGGATTATCTGGGGGCAGGAACTGGCCAAAGCATTCGATTTCAGCTCCTATCATCTCATAGCAGACTTGGGTGGGGCAACAGGTGGTGTTTTGGTTGGACTCACATCGTGCTATCGGAATCTGAAGGGCGTTGTGGTTGATCTTCCCTACTGCAAGAGATCGGCGGAAGCAGCCATTGAGCGTTCGGGAGCTTCGGCGCGAGTAGGCTTCTGGTCGGCGGACTTCTTCCAGGATCCACTACCCATGGATGTGGACGCGTACTTCATGTCCCATACTATCCACGATTGGGACGACGAACGGTGTCTGGTGATTCTGCGGCGCTGCTATGAAGCCTTGCCCCCGAACTGTCCGGTCATAGTGCAGGAGTTCTTTCTGAATGAGGACAAGTCTGGATCGCTGCTGGCCGTGTTTCAATGGCTCTGGTTGGTCATTGGAACGGCCGGCGATCAGCGAACGGCAGATGAGATTGCAGACCTGATGGCAAAGTCTGGTTTCTGTGACATGGAGACTCGCCCGGTCGATACCGAACAGTCTATTATTATCGGATGGAAAAGATGACCTCGACGGATAGCCTGCCCGAAGCTGTCAGCGATGATGATTCCGGGAGCCCGGTGCGCTGTCGGCGGGGGCCTGTGATCGCCAGAATGCCGTGCGTAGCACAAGTGGCGTGCTGTTTGTGACAGCACAACTTGGGTTATGCGTAAGCGAATCGGCGGCCCTGGTCGACCAAGAAGCCGCAGACGCCCTGTCTTCGGTGGACGGCAAACTGTGCACGCCGCGTGCATGGTGGCAGGACAGGAGCAGTCCAGCGATCGTCTCGGTCGTTCCCGCGGCGATCCCCCCAAGCGGCGCGGCCCTATGTCTGGACTACAGGTTCGAAGGAAAGACGGGCGAACGGGTGCTGTTGAACAGCCCGGATCTTGATGTGCAAGACACGCATGCTTGTGTGTCGTTCCACGTCCATGGCGACGCGACCATGAACACGCTCGTTTTCTTCATCGTTGATTCCGGTGGTGAGTACCATTCGTACAAGGCAGTGCCTATTGATTGGGTAGACTGGCGTCGGCTTGGCGTCTACCTTCTCAGCGGCTTCCGTTCCCACTGGGGCGGCAACAGAACCAGAACTGTCGACTTCCCCGTGCGAAAAGCGGGCTTCGTGCTCTGGCGAGAGGAAGAAGCGCGTAAGAGCGAAGGCCGGCTGCATTTCGCCGACCTGCATTTCCAGACTCCCGCGCAGGCGGCGCTGGGCGACGTTGAGGACGTGGAGTGGCTGTGCAGGCGCATTTGGGAGGATCTGGCGGATGCGTCGGTCGGCGTGAGACGGCGGCTGGAGAAGGTGGTCTCAGTCACGTGTGCTCGCCTCGATCAAGTCCGGCAGGCCTTCAATCGAGGCCAAGAGACGCTTGACGATGTTCGCAAAGAGACCAGTGTGCTGCGCCGACGGTGCCGATTCGTTGACGCGTGGTTGGCGACTCACAGCGTAGCAGAGGTGCGCGGCCCGCGGTCGCTCTCAAAGCCTGTTATTGTCGCACCCGTGTCGGCGTCCGAAAGAGCACTCCCCGATGAACTGCCGTCGCTGGCTGTGTCAACATTGCGGCTTGAGGCAGCCCGAGGCGAATGGGCGGCCGCGCAAGTTGTCGTTGCTGCGCTTGATGAGCGAATCGAGAATGTCACATTGCGCTTCACGTCCCTTCGCCACGAGTCCGGGGCAGCTCTTCCCGAGGACGTGTTGGTCTGGAACCCCGTTGGCTGCGTGGAAGTCAGGCGTGGGGGCGCTCAAGACTGCGAAAAGAGGCTATGGCCGGATGTACTTCTGCCAGCCATAGCCGTCTCCATTCAGGCGTTCACATCCCAGGCGTTCTGGATCACGGTGAGAGTGCCGCTCGACGCGAAGGCAGGCACATACACGGGGGTGGTCGAACTCCTCCTGGACGGCGACGACGGCGACCACGAAGCGACCGTGGAGATCGATCTTCGCGTGTACGACTTCGCTCTCCCAAGGAAATGCCACCTCAAGACACTCTTCGGCCTTGACACCCGAAACATCGGTGCGTTTTATGGCCGAGACGACCTGACCGACGACGAGTACCTGCGATGGGTGCGTTTTCTCCTCGAACGACGGATTCACGGCGATCGGCTTGTGGGGAGCTACCATTGGACGCAGGAACCGAAACAATGTATGTCCCCAAGCCCTGGCGCGATCATCGATGCACAGCTTGAGCGATTCGACCTGTTGTGGTGTGCGCGGGTCACGAACACGTTGTTGCCCAGGAAGGCCAACGAACGCCTGAAGGTCGAACAGGGACTGCTGGGCTGCCTGCCCGGGATCGTCGAACAACTGCGCAAGCAAGGAATCCTGGGCCGTGCCTACCTCTACACGTATGACGAACTCACCGCTGCTCACTATGAGCAAGTCCTGCCGTTCCTCGCGGCCTGTCGCCACGCGGCGCCGTCGTTAAAGGTGGTGCTGCCCTTTTTCCGTGACAATCCCGTGGATAGCCTTGGCGCGTACGTGGACGTGTGGTGCCCGCACTTCCACTGGGTGGCCAAGAACCTGGAGACCGTGCGATCACTGCAGCGGTCCGGTGCCGAGGTCTGGTGGTATTTCACGGAGGGCGAGGCCCCACTTCCGAACGTCACCATTGATGCGCCCACAGTCAGCCACCGCGTGATGTTCTGGCTGACATTCCACTTCGGCTTCACCGGGCTACTGCACTGGGAAACGTGCTATTGGGAGCCGAGCATGAATGACGAGCAGGGCTGGCCTGAGCGTCGCTGGGTCGCCAGCGTTTTCGATCACGAGACCGGTCAATACATATATCATGGTAACGGACTGCTGCTATACCCTGGCCCTGACACGCGGCCATTGAGTTCGATCCGACTTGAAACGCTGCGCAAGGGAGCTGAAGACTTCGAGTACCTGTGGCTGCTGCGCGAACGAATCCGCGGCGGCAAGATGCCAGCCAAGCTGCGCGCTCGTGCAGAGAGACTGCTTGATCTGTCCGACTTGATTCAGGACGTGACACATTACGATGAGGACGTGAATCAATACGAGGCACGACGCCGCGCCATCGGAGAG
>CAZPMV010000132.1:0-8909 GCA_964587335.1 uncultured Anaerolineales bacterium | reverse complement strand
AATGAAACGGAAGTAGGAGGAGATCGAGATGTTGCGAGACCTGATACTGAAAAACAGGAGCTATCGGCGATTCCATGAGGACGTGGCCATCGAGCAGGAGACGTTGAGAGAGCTCGTTGATCTGGCGAGGCTTTCCGCATCGGGGTCCAATCTGCAACCATTGAAGTACATCCTTTCCTGCGATCCGGAAAGGAACGCTCTGATCTTCCCACATCTTGCGTGGGCGGGTTATCTCAAGGAGTGGCGCGGCCCATCGGAAGGCGAAAGGCCATCGGCGTACATCATCATTCTGGGAGATACGGAGATACGCCGCTCTGTTGGCTGTGACCACGGCATCGCTGCTCAGAGCATTCTGCTGGGGGCGACCGAGAGGGGTTTGGGCGGCTGTATGATCGGTTCTGTGCAGAGAAAGAAGCTCCGCGAGGCTCTGGAGATACCACCTTGTTATGAGATTCGTCTCATCCTGGCTCTGGGCAAGCCGAAGGAGACTGTGGCCATTGAGGCGGCCGGGCCGGAAGGCGACATAAGGTACTGGCGCGACGAGGCAGGCGTACACCACGTGCCGAAGCGGTCATTGGATCAGATCATCCTCGGCTAGGCAGCCCGGCGATGTCGCATTAGGTTCGTAGTCACGCACGGAGCGCAGCGGAGTGCGGCTTAGCGCCACGGAGCGCAGCGAAGTGGCGCACTACAAGCCTCTCTCCCACTCCTTCACCAGCAACGGCAGCCAGCAGCAGCGGGGCGCTGAAGTGGTGGTGGCTGTCCGTGTCGGCGTGTCTATCGGCGTAGGCGTGGGTGAGCTCGTCGATGTCAGTTCCTCTGTCTGTCACCAGCCCGTCGGTGTTGAACGTGTAGTGGCGATCATAGGCCGCAGCCCAGCGCTGCCATCAACCACGCGGCTTTCTTCTCGTTCACGCCTTTCTCGCTGCGATCAGCGCATAGCCTACTGTGCCCTCCTCGATCAACTCAACGGCGCGGCGGGCCAGTCGCTTGCCCTCGCTCAAGTCCAGGTCGCCCAGATCCAGCTTGCCCAACCCGACAGCCAGTTCCACCCCTAGCAGCTTGCGGCGCACGTCGGCCACCATGTCCAGCAGCGCGTCCCGCTGATCTTCGAGAACGAAGTCCGTAAAGCCAGTAGCCTGTAGCGTGGCCACGTAGTCCTCCGACGTGCCCGCCCCGGCCACGCAGGCTACCCAGGCCAGCAGGCTCTGGATGTCGTCCGGCAACGAGCCGTTCACTGTCATATCGGTCAGCCCCAGGCGACCATTGGTGCGCAGCACACGAGCCATCTCGGCGGCCGCCGTCGCCTTGTCAGGGAAGGTGCAGAAGCTGCACTCGGAGATCACGGCGTCGAAGGTGTCATCGTCAAAGGGCAGCCCCTCGACATCGCCCTGGCGGAAGGTGGTCAAGGTGGGCATTAACATGGCAGCGGCATGCCCTTCGGCGGCGGCGATGCTCCCCGCACCGTAGTCCAGGCCGGTGACTCGGCAGCCGAAGCGCTCGGCCAGGTGAACGGCCGAGGTGCCCCGCCCACAGGCCACGTCCAGTACATGGTCGTCAGGGCCGATCTCGATCGCCACGCCTAGATGGCGGGTCAGAGCCAGCCCGCCGGGGTGCAGGACATCGCCCAACAGCATCCGGACGACGTCGCTCTGGTAGAAGGTGGCGCAGCAGATCTTGATCTCGTGGTCGGTTGTGGTATCGGTGATCATAGTCTCCTTGTTGCCTCAGTACCTCGTTGCCTCAGTACCTCATTGATTTGTCAACCTCGTCCCGGTAGCCCAAGTTGTTGTAGGCGCAGAAGGGAACAGCACGGCCATCGGGCAACAACTCGTGAATGCAGCACTTCATCAGCCGCTTCAGGTCGAAGTTGTGCTCGTCCATGAAGCCATGCACCTGCACCATGAAGAAGTGTTGCTTGATGAATTCAGAATTGGAAGGCAGCGTCACTTCGAGCCCGCAGGCGACGCACGTCAGGTCGTCGGTGGTCTTGTCCGTGCCCATCGTGGCCGCCATGCTCCACAGCGCCTCCACCGCCTGCTGAATCTCCTCCGACAGATCGGGAGCGGTGCGGTTGGTGATGAAGTCCAAATAATCGTCCACGTCCACCAGGCGTGGTATGGGAATGAGCTCGCCGTCGTTCACGAAAGCATAGGTGCAGGCCGAGCAGTCGGGATGCGGGCAGGGCACAGGCATGAAGTCGCTGACCAGCAGCAGTCCCTCCGTCTGCTCTTCCAGCCTGTGCAACACGTCGGTCACGGTGACGCGGTCGAGCGGGTCTTGCTCGAAGCAGCGCCCGGCAAATGTGACCGGCTGATAGCTCACGCCCAGCACAGCAGGATGTTCTAGAGCGTAGCGCAAGATGTCGCCGATCTCGCCCTCGTTGACGCCCCGCACGATGGTGGCGACCAGGACAGCGTACAGACCGGCCTCGGCCAGGTTGTCCAGCGCCTGCTGCTTGACCGTGCGCAGGTCGCGGCCGCGCAGGGCCTCGTGCGTCGTTGCGGTCAGGCCGTCGAACTGAAGGTAAATGGCAGGCTCGTAGTGGGCCAGTTCGTGCACGAACCCAGGGTCTTGCGCCAGCCGCAGGCCGTTGGTGTTGAGCATGACGTGGCGAATCCCACGTGCCTTGGCGGCAGCCAGGATGTCCAGCAAGCCAGGGTGAATGGTCGGCTCGCCGCCGCTGATCTGCACCACCTCGGGCTGGCCCTCGGTTTCCACAAAGCGGTCGAGTATGGCCTCCACCTGGGCCAGTCTCAGGTCGTGGCCAGAGCCGGCATCGGCGAAGCAGATGGAGCAACCCAGGTTGCAGCGCGTGGTGATCTCAATGATGCCCACGCAGGTGTGTTGCTGGTGCTCCGGGCACAGGCCGCAGTCGTCGGGACAGCCGAGTTCCACGGAAGTGGCGAAGTCGTAGGGAATGGCTCCCGGCTTGTTGTACTTGCCGGAGGCCAGGTACCAGTCGGCGTCCGACGACACCAGCGCTTCGTGCCAGCCGTGCTCTGGACACAGCTTGCGCAGGTACACCGCGCCGTCGCGAATGAGCACCTGAGCGTCTACCACCTGCCGACATTCCGGGCACAGGCTGCGGGTGATGTCGTGGAAGATGTGTCCACGGACCGGTTGTCTGGTTGTGATGGTCAATTGCTGCTCTCCTTAAGGCACAAAACGCAAAACGTGAAGCGTGGCTGCAGTCCTACCCTACGTCTTCCGGTACTACGGCAAAAGTGACATGTGGGGCAGGCTTTCGAGCCTGCCGAGCAGCCTGGAAAGGCTGCTCCACCTGCGGCTTTTGCCCCAATGCGTTTTACGTTCCACGCCTCATCTCATCAGCCGGGCTAAGCTGCGGACGACCTTGCCCGTCGTGCCGCCCAACAACTGTCTTACACGGATGGCGGCTGCTGCCTGCATGCTGGCGGTCGAATAAGTGGGATAGACATGAATGGCGCTGGCCAAGTCGCCCACTTTCAGTCCCCGATCCAGGGCCACAATCCACTCGTGGATCATCTCCCCTGCCTGCCCAGCGACGATGGTCGCGCCCAGCAGCGTGCCATCCTTCTTGTGCACCAGTTTGATGAAGCCTTCCGTGTCTCCGTCCGTCCGTGCACGATCTACCTTCTCCATAGACCACTCGCAGGTCATCACCTCGTCGTCGAGCTTCTCCCGCGCCTGCGGTTCGGTCAGTCCAACGTGAGCCACTTCAGGGGAGGTGAAGGTCGTCCAGGGCACCTTGTCTGTGACACCTTTGGATGCGCCAGGCAGTAGCGCATTGCGGGTTGCCATGAAGGCCTGCCAGCCAGCATAGTGGGTGAACTGGTAGCCGCCAAGACAGTCGCCGGCAGCGTAGATGTGTCGCTGGTTGGTGCGCAGGTTGTCGTCCGCTTCGATGCCTTTCTCGCTGTAGGCGACTCCCGCTTTCTCCAGATCCATCCCCTGCACGTTGGGGCGGCGACCGGCGACGACCAGCAATGCGTCCCCTACGGCTTCGTGGTCACCGCCGACCACGTGAATGCCGGCCCCGTCCTGCCAGACCTGCTGGACGCGGGCGTTGTAGCATACGTCAATGCCCTCGGCGGCGAACACCTCGCCCAGCACGCGGGAGGCAGCGGGGTCATCACGCGGCAGCAGCCGGTCGCGGCTGGCGAAGAGCGTGACCTCTGCTCCCAGACGCCGGAAGGCCTGGGCCATCTCGCTGCCAATCGGGCCAGCGCCAACGACTAGCAGCCGTCGGGGCAGAAGCTCCAGATCCCAGATGGTCTCGTAGGTCAGGTAGTCCACACCATCCAGTCCCTCGATCGGTGGGATGTAGGGATGGGCGCCGGTGGCGATGAGCACGCGGCGTGCCCGCAGCCTGTTCTCTCCCACGGCCAAGGTGTGGGGATCAAGGAAGCGGGCAGCGCCCAGGAAGACCTCAATGCCGTCCGCGCGTAGCGCATCAGGCGATTCCTCCTCGTACACCTCAGCCACCACCTCCCGCACATGGGCCATGATCGACTTCAGGTCGGCCTTCAGATCGGTAGGCGTGAGGCCGTAGCGATCTGCGGTGCGCATCTGGTGGGCCACCTTGGCCGCCTTGAGCAGCGTCTTGCTGGGTACACAGCCGGTCCAGGTGCAGTCGCCGCCGACGCGGCGCCTCTCTATCAGAGCGACGTGCACGCCCAACTGGGCGGCAAAGCCCGCGGCCGTCAGCCCCGCCGAGCCGCCTCCGATGATGGCCAAGTCGTGTGTTTCGTTCACGTGTTGGCTCCTTCTGCGAGTTGCCGCAGGATGGCGAGCAATTGCTCTACCTCCGGTCGGTCTGTCGGATCGTGGCTGCGGTAGGCCAGGCGCACGATGCCCTCTGAGTCAATGATGAAGTCACCGCCCAGTTGCGCCGAATCGCCTTGGATGCCACGCCATTTACGACCCTTGCTCATCAATTGCACGTAGCGCTGCACCGTCTTTACATTCCAGGAGCGCATGAGCGAGCGCTCCAGGCCGTAGGTATGATAGATCGTCCGCTCCCTGTCGAGCAGCAGGCGGAACGGCGCGCAGGTCTCTTGCGACCACTTGCGGGCATATCCGGCCGAACTGAAGGTGATGAGCAGCACCTCCGTATTCAGCCTCTCAAGTTCATCCAGATGCTGGCACAACTGTGCCACATGCTCGCGACAGGGCAGTCAACCCAGGTGGCGCAGAAACACAAGCAGGACGTTCCGCCCAGCGCGCCGCGCGTCGCCCAAGGAGACGGCTTCGCCGTCGGCGGTCTGCAGGGTGAAGTCTGAGGCGATGTTGCCAGCTTTTAGCATGATGATTCTCCTCACGAGGTGCAATGAGGTGCAACGCACTTCTGGAGTGCGTTGCACCTGGCTATACTGCCAGCCCGGACACGAACAGCCAGTAGTAGAGCAGATAGGCGCCGGCGCCGATCAAGAACATGGCGCTCACCCGATGGATGTAGGGCGTCACCAGCCGCATCCAGCGACCCATGGCCCGCCGGAACAGGGCCGCACCGATGGTCACCAGGAAGATGATGGTGCCCATGCCCAGGGCATAGCCGATAAACTGGCCGAAGGACGAGGCCAGCCCGCCGCCGGTGAGCGATGTGCCCACGACCACCAGGAATATCGGCAGCGTGCAACTCAACGAACCCACGGCGTAGACGATGCCGAAGACGAAACCGTTCTTCAGATTGCGCTCTCGCTCGATAGATACCGGCCCTGCACCCAGAATGCTCAAGGTCTTGTCCGTCGCCAGGATCCATATCCCCAGTGCGGCCATAGCCACCCCGATGATCAGCCCCACGTAGGGGAAGGAGGTGACCAGCCACTGGCCGCCGGCGGCGATGATGCCGCCCACAGCAGCGAAGATCAGGATGAACCCCGCCGTCACCATGGCGGCGATGAGCACAGCTCTGAGAGCCCTGCGTGCCGTCGAGCTCTTTGCTCCCTCCGTATGCAGTTGATACATGACATAAGAAGGAAGCATCAGCACGCCGCAGGGGTTCACGCTGGCGACCATGCCGGCGGCGAAGGCGTATCCCACCGGGAGCAAGGCGGCCAGGTTGGCCACGCCGGCTTCGATGCCGCCCCGGAAACTGATTAGCAGGAAGAGAGGAGCAAAGACCAGCACTGCCGGGAGAATGAAGGTACCCACCAGCGCCAGCACGCTCTGCTTTCTTGTGTCACGGTCGTATTCCAACGGCGAAGCAGTCTTTGTGGAGATGATCTTGTTCGCCATAGCTCTGCTCCTTATGGTTCATTGCGTACTCTTGTGAGTTTGGCCTTGGCTGGGCCTACACAGCACAGCCCAGCCGAGGCGCTCTCCTCAAACTCTCACCCAACCATCATCACATCACACTACGTACGACACTACACACTACCCGAAACATCAAGCAGTTTCTCGATGTTGTCGTATAGCTGCTTCTCCGTCAACACCCCATTCCACTTCTGCACGATCTCGCCATTGGGCTTGAGGAAGTAGTTGGCTGGTGTTCCCAACACTTTGTAGCCCGTCATGACCGCGGCATCGGGGGTCGTCCCCGCAGGGTACGTGATGCTCAGTTCGTCCAACAGGTTGCGAGCATCCTCCTCACTGCCCAGCCGCACTAGGGACCCGATGTCCACTCCCACGATGAGTACCTGGTTGCCGTATTTGTCGTGCGCCTTCTGCAGGTCAGGCATCTCCGCCCGGCAGAGCGGGCAGAGCCCCGCCCACAGATTGAGCACAACCGGCTTGCCCTGGGCCAGCACCTCGGAGAACTTGACCGCTTCGCCGCCCAGCACGTCCTCGCCCTGATAGACGATGATGTCGAAGTCGGCGAAATCTGCGCTCAGCTCCACTGGTGCGGCCGCCGGCTCGACAGCAGGCTCAGCCATTGTCTCTGGCAGATCAGCACTGTAGACCCGCGTCTCCGGCCGGAAAGCTGCCCAGGAGAACCAAAAGTGGTTGACGCTCACCACGGGTTCCAGTTGGCTGCTCGCCTTGGAGCCACTCATAGCCTGTCCCAGCACGTCCCACTCGCTGCCCGTCTGCTCGTCCACGACCCGATCACCCTCGAGGACGAAGGTCAGCGTCTCGCCGTCCAACTCACGAGAGAAGGCGGTGGCTGCGCCGACGTCGCTTCCGTCGGCGACGCTGGATGCATCCAGAGCCGAGGCGGCGCCCGGTGCCCACAGCACGACGACGGGTATCCCGCCAACCGTATCATTGGCCACACGCACCTCTTGCAGAACTTCGTACGGGTAGGCCACTGTCTCGTCGTTCAGCTCGATGGTTACCACCCGGGCCATCGGCGGCAGCGCATCCGGCGTCGCCGGCCCATCGTACAGCCAGGGGCTGCTGCTCTTTTCGTCGTAGCCCACGTAGGGATTGCGACCATAGTCACGGCTGTAGCCGGTATCTCGTGAGAGCACCGTGCCGTCCGGATAGGTGGCCTTGAAATCGTCCCAGGCGATCATGGAAGCTGGGACGAAGGTTAAGCGGCGGCCCGTATACTCGCCGGCAATGGCCTCGCCGGTGGCCTGCTGCCACCATGTCTCTGTCTGCCGGTCGTACATGATCAGGTTACTGTAGCGCAGCCGCCCGGTGGCGCCGAAGTCCAGCACTTGCCCATCGAACTCACGCTGGAAGGCAATGCCCGTATTGCAGAGCGGGCAGAAGGTCACGCTCACGGGCGTTTCCCCGATGACGTCGTTGACGATCTCGTGCCACATCAGGATCTGGATAGGGTAGGCCCGTGCCTCGTCCCCGACCACCACCAGGATCACCGGCTCCCGCGGCTTGAGCCACTCGTTGGCCTCCTCGATGCCGATGAACTGGGGGTCATCAATGGCCGGGATGCCGTCTTTGGGCGGACCACCAGAGAGAATCTCGCTGTAGGGCACGCTGTGCTTGCTGAAGTCGGTGCTGAACTGCGCCTCCGTCCCTAGTGGAGGGTTCTCTTCCGGCAGCAACTCAGCTCCCGCTGTCGGTGGAGGCACCGGAGTGGGCACCGGTGTCGGCGTCGGTTCAGCCGCTCCTGTGGCTTGGACTGCGGCCACCGGCGTATCTGCTGACTGTGAGGTCAGCGTCTGCCCGCACGCAGCCAGGATAATGGCCAAAATGCCAAGTATTGATAACAAGCTCATCCTATGCATAGCTCACCTCACGTCACGTAGTAGTCACTCCCCAGGTGCTTTCGGGGTGTCACTGATTAGACGTGATAGGGCGGCCATATCTTACCTGTTACTCCGCTTCCCTGCGTAACAAGAAAGATGAGGAGACAAGGAGTTTCCTCATTAGCTAGCTATCGAGTGATGGAGCGAGCATGGCTGACTAGGAGAGGCCGCTCAGCGCAGCCAGCAATGCTTCGAATTCCTCGCGGCAATCGCCGCAGCGTTCGAGGTGATCCTGCACCAAGGGCATGGCCTCAGCAGCGTTCTTGCCCGCCAGCTTCATATCCACAAACTGATCCAGTTGCTGGAAACATTCCTCGCAACCGATTTCATGGGGATGAGTGATGGCAATTCCCTGCACCATCCGCTTGAGCGTCTCCGGGGCCAGTAGTGTGGCCACTCGACCGCCGCGTGGCGCCGGCGGGACGGGCGCCCCCCTCGATAACAGTGATTTGAGCATATGTCGCAACCGGTCCAACATCAAGTCATCCTCTGAGGGCATCATACGCTCGCCCCCTCTCTATCTTCAGACGTCGTGAGATGCTCGTATCTTACTGGCTATGCGCCGAAAGCGGCCAGCATATCCTGAGGTGACATGCCTTGAGCCAACATCTGCTTCTCGAGCCGCTGCCGGGCATCGTGTATGAGCTTGTAGAGCGCATTGCGGTTAGTGCCCATGGGCCGGGCCACTTCTTCCAGGGGCATGCCGTGGATGCGCACGGCCACCAGCGCCTGGCGCTGTTTGTCCGTCAGTTCTTCGGCGATGATCTGCTG
>CAZPMV010000131.1:0-8923 GCA_964587335.1 uncultured Anaerolineales bacterium | reverse complement strand
CCCCCCGTACGCCGACCCGCACGCCAACCCGCACACCCACCCGTACGCCGACGCGCACGCCGACCCGTACGCCGACGCACACTGCCACCACCACGCCAACTCACACACCCACGCCAACGCACACTGCCACCACCACGCCAACTCACACACCTACTCCCACTCGCACGCCCACACCAACCCCCACCGGCACTCCAACGGCTACGCCCACCGCGACCCCAACGTCCACCCCGACAGTTGCGCTCGGCCACGTCAACGGCCAGGTGATCCTGGAGCGACGGGCCAGCAACGCAGGCACCGAGGTTTGCCTGGATGGACGGTGCATCACTACATCCAGTACCGGCACCTTCAGCTTTGATGACCTATCGCCCGGTGCATACACGGTCACGGCCAGCCGCATGAGCTATCTACGCAGCCGGCGCCCCGTGCAGGTGGGCTCTGGCCAGCAGACCTTGCCAGACGTCACGCTGTTGGGCGGTGACGTCAACCAAGATGACCTCATCCACGGCATCGACAGCAATCTCATCGGCCAGGCCTGGAACACGACGCCCATGGACCCCGAATGGGACGATCGAGGCGATATCACCGACGACGAGATGATCAACATCCTGGACATGGTGGCCGTGCAGTTCAACTGGGGCCAGGAGGCGCCAGGACCGTGGGGTAGGGCAGCTCGGCCGGAACGGCACGTGGCGACTGAGAGGCCGCAGGCAAGTCGGCTGACCCCCGCCACCCAGGTGGTCATCGCTCCTGAGCGGGCCAAGCTCACTGCCGTTGGTGAGACCGTGAAGCTGGAGATACAGGTACGCGGTGTGACAGACCTGTATTCTGCTTGGCTGGTCCTGACCTTCGACCCCAGCGTGATCCAGGTGCGCGACGCCGATCCCCGCATCAGTGCGCCTGGCGTGCAGATCCAGCCGGGCGATTTGCTGGACCCCATCAACCAGTTCGTGCTGGTCAACGAGGTGGACAACAGGGCGGGGACGGTGGAGTTTGCTGTGACGCAGTTGCGGCCGGCTGTGGCACGGAGCGGGAGTGGGGTGCTGGCCACCCTGTATCTGGAGACTGTTGCGGAAGGCAGCGGCTTCGTGGAGCTGACGCGCGTCGAGCTTCTGGATGGTAGTCATCCCGTCCCACGCAAGATTCCTTCCACCCTCGGAGGACACGAGATCGTGGTTCGTTAGAGAGGTGGTCGCGACGCACCGTCTCCTGGCTTCCGAGACCTGTCGATAGAAAGGTAGGCGTCGACTATGAGCACGAAGAGACGCGCGAGCGCACAGCTACTGCTGGGTGGTCTCCTCCTGGGGATCGTGGGCGTGACCGTCCTGGGTTCGCTGTCGCGGGCGGCTCCGGCAGTCCCTGACGTCATGCATCTCAGCTCGACCACCACCACCTTCTACCCTGTGGCCGACTCCTACGTTTCACAAGTAACACCGGGCGAGAACTTCGGCAGTCGCACTCATCTTGACGTCAAGAACGCAGACAGTGCCGAATTCGCTGATGATCGACGCTCATACGTGGGCTTCAACCTCTCGTCTATCCCCAGCAATGCTGTGATCCACAGCGCAGTCTTCAAAGCCTACATGTACGAGGCCGCGGGGGCGAGCACCGTCTATGTGCAGTTGCGTCGGGTGACCTCTTCCTGGGCGTACAACACCGTCACCTGGGCCAACAAGCCGGGTTCTGTCTCATTCACTGGAGTCAACGTGGGCAGCACGCCCCGCGTGATCGGCTGGGATGTGACTGGTCTTGTTCAGAGTTACTGGGTCAACCGGAGTTTCGGCAGCGGGACCAACCGCGGCCTGGAGCTGAAGGGACCGGAGAGCGGAGCCTATCACCGCAGGAGGTTCTACTCCGGCAACGCTGCCTCGAACCGGCCCTACCTTCTCGTTACCTACGACGTGCCCACTCCGACGCCCACACGGACGCCTACGCCCACAAAGACGCCTACGCCATCGTGTCGGGATCCCTACGAGCCCAACGACAGCACCTCCCAAGCCTGGTTCCTGTCGCCAGGCACCATCGCGAGCTACATCTGCTGCGACAGGAACGATGTGGACTTCTACAAGTTCTCGGCCAACGGTGGTGAGCTGATCCAGTTGGCGCTCTACAAGCTGCCAGCCAATTACGACCTTTGCCTCTACGACGCCAAGGCGCAGCTGATGGCCTGCTCCCAGAACGATGGCGACCTCGAGGAGACGATCGAGGAGTTCGCTACCACCACAGGCGACCACTATGCTCTGATCTACGGTGTGCAGGGTGTGCAGAGGGTCTGCAGCTCGAAACTCCCCTACAAGTTCTATCTGCAAGCCGCTCTGGCCACCCTGACCCCTACGCCCACGCCTACGGCCACGCACACGTCCACGCCGACGCACACTCCCACGCCTCCGTTCACGCCTACGTCCACGCCGACATCAACGAGCACTCCGACACCCACGCCAACACCCACTGCGACCCCGACGCCTACGCATACGCCTACCTCCACACCAACACCGACGAGCACGCCGACATCCACCTCAACACCCACGTCCACCCCGACTGACACGCCCACCGTGACGGCCACGCCAACCAGAAGCGCGCTTCGTGGCAGGGTGTTGCTGGAGCGGCGCACCAGCAACGGTGGCACCGAGGTCTGTGTGGACAACCAGTGTGTTCTCACCCTGGAAGATGGAGAATATGGCTTCGATGGCCTCATGCCGGGAGACTACACCATCGCAGCCAGCCGCATGAGCTACCTGCGCAGCCAGCTCCTGGTGAACCTGCCGGTGGGCCTGCTCGATGTACCCGATGTCACTCTTCTGGGCGGTGACATCAACCAGGATGGCCACATCAACCTCGAGGACGGTACGCTGATTGGCCAGGCCTGGAATAGCATACCCGGGGCCCCCGACTGGGATGAGCGAGCCGATATCACTGACGACGACATGGTTAACCTGCTGGACATGGTGGCTGTGCAGTTCAACTGGGACCGGATCGCTCCTGGGCCGTGGGCCGGCGCTGGAGCTGCGGGGCAACGGGCATTTGCGGAGCGAGAGCCAGTTCTGAGCGACGTAACACAGATGGCGATCGATCCCCCGTGGCCTCTGCTATCCGGCCTGGGCGAGAGTGCCGAGATGCACATCGAGGTCCGGCAGGTGACCAATCTCTATGCGGCCCGGGTGCAACTCACCTTTGACCCCAGTGTGATCCAGGTCCGTGATGCCGATCCGCGGCCCAGTGCGCCAGGCGTACAGATTCGGGCCGGTGATTTCCTCGATCCCAGCCATCGGTTTGTGCTGGTGAACGAGGTAGACAACAGGGCAGGAACGATTGACTTTGCAGTGACGCAATTGGCACCAGCCAGGGCGCGCAGTGGGAGTGGCGTCCTGGCCACAGTAGTGTGTGAGCTGGTCGGCGCGGGAAGCGGTGGCATGCAATTGACAAGTGTGCGGCTGCTGGATGACGCGCTGCCCGCTGCTATTGGTATCTCTTGGGAGGCCCGAGATGCGCAGGGCACGATCAGGTGACCTGGCCCCTCTGTCTGCCAATGATTCTCAAGGGCAGATGCGTGATACCAAACCGCTTTGACTCCCGCCTACCATCTGGAATGGGGCAAAGCGCGCACGTCAGACAGGCGGCAGGGGAGGATTGAAACTGCCGAGCAGACGACTCCGCTATTGTGTGGAAGGACTTCCCAGATGGCTGGCGAATGCCAGTCAGAGTCCCAGCCCACGCATCTTGCATCTCAGGACCCTGAAAGGAGAGGAACCATGTCTACAAAGCCAGAACCCCGGAGAAGGACTTCCCAGGTGGCTGGCGAATGCCAGTCACAATCCCAGCCCACGCATCTCACGTCTCAGGAATCTGAAAGGAGAGGAACCATGTCTACAAAGCCAGAACCCCGGAGAATCGCAGCTATCCTCATCGCTTGTGCACTCCCACTACTGCTGGTTGGCGTGTCCGTTGTAGCTCTTCGTGCGTCGCCAGCACAAGCTCTCAGTGTACACACGAGCGATGAACTGGAGGCTCCGGCGAAGGTCGCCGCACCCGACTCGAGCCCATCCCTCGGGCCAAGCGCGCCCTGTGCGGGTGGTCCTACCATAGACGGCATCCTCCTGGACGAGTGTGTCGTCCACAACCTCACGGTCGCCGGTGATGCCAAGACCATCACCGTATGGTATACCAAGAATCCCGTGACCACCACCCGCACGGGGGTCGGTCGCGATCTGGAGCACTGGATCAACACAGACGCCCAGGCTCAGCAGGTGGCTGACTGGGCGGAGGACGCCTGGCAAAGGTACCACGTGGTCTTCGGCCGGCATCCCTGGCACTGCACCGACAATATGAACTTCCGCTTGGAGGACGGAGCGGGGGACTGGAGCGGCGTCGCGCGCTGGAATTCGTCGGACTGTAACATCGGAATCCACGCTCCCATGGTGCGCAACGGCGGCGGGCAGGGCACCGTCTATCACGAGGTCCAGCACTTTGTGCAACGGTCCTATAACAGTGGCTGCTTTGCTGAAGTCGGCCCGGCCTATCCCGCCAATTCAGAATACATCGAGGGATACGCCGACCTGGGCGAAGATAGCGTCGACGCCACGCTCGATGCCACGGGCTACGGAAACTCCGTGGCTGGCTACAATCCCCTGACAAGCTTCTTCGATAAGGGCTACAACGATGTCTACAGCAAGTACTACGTCGAACAAGTCGGCTCGCAGTGGACTCCCGCCGATCCGCATCACCACTTCGACGCCGTGCGCGAGCACTACGAGGAGTGTGACGTCCAGGATACCCTCTATGTGCTTGATACTCTGATTCCTTCACTGACAGGAGGAGTGCTTACCCAGGAGACCCTGTTCCTGAACTTCTTCGCCGCCAACTGGGCCAAGGACTGGGCTGACGCCGCCACCCAGCCAACTCTTGTCTACACTGACGATGACGGAAACCCATATGGAACGATCAGCTTGGCGCAGAACGTGGCACTGTCCACGGGCTCCCAGAGTTGGACCGGGGAGACGACACCCGATGACTGGGCAGGCAGGTACTACCAGGTCCGGCCGCAAGCAGGCTGCGAGTACATCACCATCTCTGTGGATGGCGCCGCCGGTGCTCGGTTGGGAATCAATCTCATGGCCGCCGACACGACGGCACCGACCAGCGTGAGCCGGGCAGGATGGATCGGCGAGGACTTCAGCCGCACCTTCGCCGCCGCAGGCGTCCATGATCGAGTGGTGGCCGTGGTGAACGCCTTCGCCAATACCGGCAGCTACGACGTTTCCTTCACCTGCGTGGCCCCGGCCATAGAGATCATGGAGCCCGACCCCAGACCGAACCACGTGCTGGTAGGCGACCCGACGAGTCCCATCGCCTTCCTGACCCGCTTCCAGGTGACCAGCGGTGGCACACCGGTGCTGGGCCTGCCAGAAGCGTCCTTCAGTGCCGACGCCGAGGGCGACGCGGCGACCTTCGTCGCCGGGTCCTTCCAGGAGGTGGGCGAAGAGTACTGGGCGACGATGATCCCACCGACCAAAGCGGCGGGAACGACGTTCGTGGATTTTCGCGTCTGTCTCGACACGACGATCTGCGCCACCCACACCGACGCCTTGCTGTACGTGGACCCCGGGAACAGCGACTTCGCACTGCTCTTCGACGCATCGGGGTCAATGAAGAAAGAGGATGTACCTGGCGAAGGCACGCGTTATGAGAACGCCAGGAAAGCAGCTACTGTCCTGGCTGATCTTCTGCGCACAGGCGACCGCATTGCGGTCATGGACTTCGGTGCCCGGAATGTACCAGTCGATTGCGGTATTCCCTATGGCGACGGCAATTGCCCGCTCCATATTGTGACGCACCTCGCTCGCACGGATGTGACCGGGGCGGGCACGATTGGCGCGGTCAAGACGGCCATCAGTGGGGTTTCGTATCGTGAGGAGTGGACACCGATCGGTGGCGGGCTGCGAGAGGCCAAGAACGTGATGCAGGCCGCACCTTACAGCATCAACCCCAAGATCATCGTGCTGCTCAGTGACGGCGAGGAGAACGTCAATCCTCTGTACAATGCCGTTCGCACTGAACTGATCGCCTCCGGCGTCATCATCGACACCATCGGTCTTTCGGGTGAGGCACCTCAGCCGCTCCTGGCGCAGATCGCCGCCGACACCGGTGGTATCTACCGCTTCGTGCCCACGACCGGTGGCACCGCGGCCAGGCTGCGGACCGAGCAGCTCAACGAGCTGCGGGAGCGAGGAGTGTCGGATGAGCTAGCGTCGAGTTTGGCAGCAGGCTTCTTGCCGGGCCCGCTCGCCCTGGACAACGTCTACGACTACTTCGACACCAAGAACCAGGGGGCGACACGCCTATTCCATAGCAGCCACACCTCCGTTGCTGACAACACCTGGAACGAGCGCTCGATGTATGTGGACGGCAGTGTCAACACGCTCCGTCTGGTCGTGGCGGGCAAGCAGGAGGACAACGACGTTCCAGGCTATTGCTCAGGCTACCATCGCTCTGTCGAGGTGCTGCCTCCCTTTACAAGCCAACGGCAGTGGATTCCGGTGAGCCCACCGGTGTACAGCACGAGTCCACCGCCGCCACCGCCTCCGCCCAGCTGGGACATCCGCAACTCACTCTTCGACGATGTGGTGATCATCCCCAATCCTGAGGAAGGACTGTGGCGAGTGCGAGCCAAATACTACTGGCAGATCTGCGCCTCGGGACAGGTCGATGAGCAGGCCACCGCGAATGCTGTTGCGGCACGCGAGTCCGACTTCATAATCAATGGCTCGGTCCAATCCGACTACCGTCTGCAGGGGCGCTTCCTGGCGCCCATCGTCGGCAACCAGGGCAAGCCAGGCGACAGGGTGCCCATCGTGGCCACTCTCCTCAGCCGAGCCGGAACGGTGCCGGGTGCCACAGTGCTGGCCGCTATCGAGCGACCCGACAGGACAGATCTCGCGTGGCTGTGGGACAATGGCGAGAGTTCAGACGGGATGGCAGATGATGGCATATACGGCACCCACTACAGTCTGACCGATGTCGGTGGGACCTACAACGTGCGCCTCTTGGCCTACTGGAATGATGCAACATCGGGAGAGCAGGTAACCCGCGAGTGGCTGGGTGCGTTCTGGATCCAGGAACCTGCAGCAGACGACGAGGACAAGGACGGCATGCCGGGCGCCTGGGAGAAACGCTGCAACCTTGACCCCGACCGCAATGATGCCGAGGGCGATCCCGATCGTGACGACCTGATCAACATCGACGAGTTCCATCGGGGCACGAGTCCCTGCGACCCGGATACCGATGACGGCGGCGAGCGCGATGGATCAGAGGTCGCCGGCGGACGCAATCCACTGTACGCTCCGGACGACCTGTGTAACCGACTGGGGCACGTCACTCTGGAAGCTCTGAACGAGAGAGTCGCCATCAGATGGCCACGTCCCCAGGAATTCACCGACATGATGCTCTACGTCTCGGAGGTTCCCGGGCAGCTCGGCGAAGGTCGCAGCATCGGAGCGGACGGTTCACACGTGCTGTCCGATCTTGCCAACGACCAGCGCTACTATCTGACACTTGCCGGCATGTACGAAGAGGCCCGCTGCGTCTACACTGAGCCCGGCGTGGTCATTCCCAGGCTTGATCCGGATCCGCCGTTTGGCTCCATACTGATCAACGGCGGTGCCCCGACGACGATATCTCCCCACGTCATGCTGGATCTCGGTGCCACGGACGACCCCCTGCCTGGTCCGGTCTCGCCGTCCAGTGCACCCATGCGCAGTGCGCTGGCCCTGGCTCACAATGCCATCAGCGGGGCCACGGAGATGAAGATATCCAATGACGCATCCCTGGCCGATGCCAGCTGGGAACCCATCGTTTACGAGAAGCCTTGGGTCTTGGGCGACGCCCCCACGCCGCTCCGCCGGGTCTTCGCCCAGTACCGGGATGCTGCTGGGAACGAGTCGTTCATCGTATACGACGATATCACTCTCCTGACGGGTCTCTACCTCGCCCCGGAGCTAAGCACCGTGCCGGTGTCTGGCACCGTTACGGTGGACTTGCGGATCGACAACATTCAGGATCTCTACGGCGCCCAGGTGGAACTGACCTTCGACCCCGCGCTGATCGAGGTGGTTGATGCCTCTGACTTCGACCCTGGCATCCAGATCGAGGAAGGCGACTTCCCCATTCCAGATGACGTCGTCCGCAACCAGGCCAACAACACGAACGGCACGATCGAGTACGCCGTGAGCCTTCGTGGCGTCAAGCCGGGTGTGAGCGGGGGTGGGGTACTCGCCCGCATCACGTTCCACGGCCTGACCGAAGGTGTCAGCCCCGTGGACTTCACTCGGTCCATCCTCTCGGATCCGCAATCTCTCCCGATAGATCACGTCACTCAGAACGGGGAGGTCATCGTACGCAGCGCGACCGGTATTGTGTCCGGCAAGGTCATCCTGGAGCGACGAACCAGCAACGCAGGGGCCACCGTCTGCGTGGACAGCCTATGTGCCAACACAACCGCAGATGGCAGCTATACCATCCCCGACATCCCTCCGGGACCCTACACGGCCACGGCCAGTCGCATGAGCTACCTGCGCAGTTGGAAGCCGGTGGAGGTGCCCCTAGGGCTGCTCGCGCTGCCCGATGTGATCCTCCTGGGCGGCGATGTGAACCAGGATGACCACATCCACCTCCCTGACGCCAATCACATCGGCTGGCTCTGGCTTACCACTCCCTCGGACGCCGACTGGGACCAGCGCGCCGACATCACTGACGACGGCAACGTCAACATCCTGGACACCGTCGCCGTCCAGTTCAACTGGAATGAGACGGCTCCCGGACCATGGGGCACCACTGCGGGGCGACAGCGGGCTGCGCCCAGTAGAGCTCAAGCCAGCAGTCTCGATCTGGCCACCCAGGTCGTGTTCAGCCCCGCCCAGGCCGCGATCAGCGG
>CAZPMV010000130.1:6279-8939 GCA_964587335.1 uncultured Anaerolineales bacterium | reverse complement strand
GGTCAATGTGACCAATCGTCCCCACGTTCAGGTGCGGCTTCGTGCGCTCAAACTTTTGCTTAGGCATGGAATAACCTCCTCGCTGGTATCAGTCAGCCAACTACTCTCGAAGAGATAGTTCTTCATATGTGTACCCTGGAGCCCACGATGGGACTCGAACCCATGACCTCGTTCTTACCAAGAACGTGCTCTACCGCCTGAGCTACGTGGGCAAACCGATTTCGGATTTGCGATTGCGGATTGCGGATTTAACCTCCCGTTCAGGTCACTCCGCAATCCGCAGTCAATTGGTGGGCCGGGCAGGACTCGAACCTGCGAAGGCTGAGCCAGCGGATTTACAGTCCGCCCCCTTTGCCGCTCGGGACACCGACCCATGCTATTGGCTAATGGTTGCGCAGGATGAAGAGCCATTCCTGCACGCCCCCTAGCCAGTTTCCTCCTTGGTTAGTTCGACTGACAGCACGCCACCGACGGCTAGCCGCCATCCAAGCCGGCGATGGGAATCGAACCCATAACCTACTGATTACAAGTCAGTTGCTCCGCCTTTGAGCTACGCCGGCACCGATTGCATTATACTCGCTACCGGCATGGTGTCAAGTCACAGTGACGCGTTGGCCCTACAACCTTGCAAGTATACTTGCATTTCACTGGAATGTCAAATTGACACCGAGGCTCATTTCTGCTATACTTTGTCGTCCGCTACAAGAAACGCTATCTCTTTGCTGGGGGCAGTTGCGTTGCCCCCAGCACACGCGATAATCTCTATCAGGAGGATGAAATCATCATGACACCCGCAATCAAAGCCATGCCCGCTCACGGCGGGACGTTGGTGGACCGTGTGCTGCGCGGTTCCCTGCGCGAAGCGGCCCTGGAACGCGCCCAATCTATGCCCAAAGTGTTCCTCACCCCTATGGCGGTTTCCGACCTGGAGCTCATCGCCGTGGGTGCTTTCTCCCCGCTCACCGGCTTCATGACCAGCGACGTCTACCGCACGGTGCTGGACGACATGCGGCTGCCCAGCGGACTAGCCTGGACGATACCTGTGGCTCTGCCAGTCGCCAAAGAAAAGGCTGACACATTCAATGAAGGACAGGAAGTGGCCCTGGTAGAACGCACATCCGATGGCAAAGAGAACATCATGGGCCTCTTGGAACTGGCTGAGAAGTACGAGTACGATAAGGTGGAAGAGGCGCAGAAGGTCTACCGCGTCACCGACGACGCCCATCCTGGCGTCGCTCGCCTTTATCGGCAAGGCGAGATGCTGCTAGGTGGCAACATCTATCTGCTCAACCGCCCCAGCGAGATTGAATTTCCTGAGTTCCGGCACGATCCGGCGCAGACACGGCGTTTGTTCGCCGCTCGTGGTTGGCGGCGCATCGTCGCTTTCCAGACGCGCAACCCCATCCACCGCGCCCACGAGTACATCCAGAAAGTGGCCATGGAGATAGTGGATGGTCTCTTCCTGCATCCCCTGGTGGGCGAGACAAAGCCAGATGATATCCCCGCCGACGTGCGCATGGAAAGCTACCAGACCATCCTGCGTGACTACTACCCGGCCGACCGCGTGCTGCTCGGCGTCTACCCGGCAGCCATGCGCTACGCCGGCCCCCGTGAGGCCATCTTCCACGCCATCGCCCGCCAAAACTACGGCTGCACCCACTTCATCGTTGGGAGGGATCACGCCGGCGTCAAGGGATACTACGGCACCTACGATGCCCATTATATCTTCGACGAGTTCCTGCCCCACGAGCTATTCATCACTCCGCTCTTCTTCGACTACGCCTTCTACTGCCGCAAGTGCAAGGCGGTGGTCTCGGCTAAGACCTGCCCGCACGATCCGGAGAACCACGTCTTCCTCAGCGGCACGCAGGTGCGCCAGATGTTGGCAAACGGCGAACCGTTGCCAGAAGAGTTCACTCGCCCGGAGGTAAGCAAGATTCTGGTCGAGGGTATGGCCCACAAGCGAGCGGAGGAAGCAAAAAAAGGATGAGCCCGGCCCAGGGAGGCGACAAGGGCAAGCGGGTTTTTCTCATCGGTCTTGACTGCGCCGACCCGACATTGGTCTTCGAGCGTTGGCAGAACGATCTCCCTACGCTAAGTCGGTTGATGAACCAAGGAGCTTACGGCCTGCTGCGCTCCAGCCATCCCCCCATCACCGTGCCCGCCTGGTCCTCTATGTTCAGCAGCAAGGACCCTGGGCAACTGGGCTTCTACGGCTTCCGCAATCGCGCCGATACCTCTTATGAGCGGATGCGCATCGCCACCAACCTGGCGGTGGATGTGGATCGGGTGTGGGACGTGCTGAGCCGCGCCAACAAACGCCCCATCCTCGTCGGCGTGCCGCAAACCTATCCGGTGAAGCCGCTCAATGGCATCTGCATCAGTTCCTTCCTCACGCCGCCGGGCGGCAAGAGGTGGTGCTGGCCCCCTTCACTGAAAGATGAAATCACCGAGTTACTCGACGGTGAGCAGTACATGTTCGATGTGCGCAACTTCCGCACAGAGAACAAAGCCTGGCTGCTGGAGCAGATCTATAAGATGGCCAACCAGCACTTTGAGGTCATCAACCACCTGATGGACAGCAAGCCGTGGGATCTGTTCATGTTCGTGGACATGGGCGTGGACCGCATCCATCACGGCTTCTGGTCGTACATGGATCC
>CAZPMV010000130.1:3937-6179 GCA_964587335.1 uncultured Anaerolineales bacterium | reverse complement strand
CACACCTTCGAGAACGATACCGGCCCCGACGACGCCAACCACGCACAGCACGGCCTGATCATCCTCTACGATCCGCAGCGAGACATGGGCGGCCAACAGCTCGATGGCCTCCAACTGGAGTGTGTCGCACCGACGATTCTCCGTCTCATGAATGTAGATGTGCCAGCAGACATGGAGGCGGAACCCGTAACGGTTTGAAAGTTCCGGGTTCGAAGGTTCAAAAGTCCAAACTTTCGAACCTGAAACCAAACACACAACTAACTCGGCAAAGAAGGAGCATAACGACTTATGGCACAGAAGGGGTTCACACTGTGGTTTACGGGCCTTTCCGGTTCCGGCAAGACCACGCTGGCGGAAATGGTCTACGACGAACTGAAGCAGAAGCGCGGCCTAAGAATCGAAAAACTGGATGGCGACGTGGTGCGCACCAACCTGAGCAAGGGGTTGGGCTTTTCCCAAGAAGATAGGGACATCAACATCCGCCGCATCGGTTTCGTCTGCAATTTGCTGACGCGCAACGATGTTATCGCCATCGCTTCGGCCATCAGCCCTTACCGGGCTGTGCGGGACGAGAACCGGGCGCTCATCGGCCCCGACAAGTTCATGGAAGTCTATTGCGAGGTACCGATTGAGGTCGCCATCGAACGAGACGTCAAGGGACTGTACAAGAAAGCACTGAGCGGCGAGATCAAGAACTTCACCGGCATCAGCGATCCCTACGAAGCGCCGCTACACCCAGAAGTGCACATCAACAGCGGCAGCGAGGCCATCGAAGAGAGTTTCGCCAAGATCATCACCTACCTGGAGGAGCGCGGGCTCATCAAGCCGCTGGACGAGAGCGGGTACTCGGAAGAGGAGGAAGAGGCCATCAGCGCACATCTGGAAGCGCTGGGGTACTTGTAGGTTTCAAGTTCGAAGGCTCGAACCAGGAGAGATCAGGAAACATGGGTCTGTTTCGCCGTCTGCGCACACCAAAACGCCACCGCGTCTGTCTCATCGGCCTCGACTGCACGCCCCATTCGCTGCTGCAGCGAATGATCCGCGAAGGGATCATGCCCAACATGGCCGAACTGGTAGGCGACGGTTCGCTGCGGCGCGTGAACTCCGTCTATCCCTGGGTCTCGTCAGTAGCTTGGTCCAGCTTCATGACCGGTCAAAACCCGGCCAAGCATGGCATCTTCGGCTTCATTGACCGCGATCCATCCACCCTGAAGACATTCGTTCCCACTGCCCGGCACATGAAGTGCCGCACGCTGTGGGAGATCCTCGGCGACGCTGGCAAGCGGGTGGTGGTGGTCAACGTGCCAGTCACCTACCCGCCCAAGCCCGTCAACGGGGTGCTCATCTCCGGCTTCCTCAGCCCCAGATTGGAGAAGGCCGTGCATCCGCCGTCGCTATTGCCCAAGCTACAGCAACTGGGCTATCGCATTGACTCGGACCCCTGGCTGGCGCGGCAAAGCCGAGAGAAGGCTTGGCCGGACCTCTGGGACGCGCTGGAGAAACGTACGAAAACGCTGCTCTACCTCCTGGACCACGAACCATGGGACTTCTTCATGGGATTGATCATGGAGACAGACCGGCTGCACCACTTCTGGTTCGAGCTTATGGAGCGGAACGATCCGGTCTGGGCGCCGAAGTTCTTTGAACTCTACCGCTATGTGGATGACTTCATCGGACAGGTGCGGGAACGGCTGGACGAGAACACCACGTTGATGCTCATGTCTGACCATGGCATCTGCAGCATCAAGAAGGAGATCTTCTATAACTGCTGGCTGCACGATGCGGGCTACCTGCGCTACAGCAAACCGCCGCACGAGATCAAGGGCCCCGACCTACAGGCCGTGCATCCCGACTCTGTGGCCTACAGCATGGACCCTGGACGCATCTTCATCAATCTGAAGGGACGCGAAAAGCACGGATCGGTGGACCCCGCTGACTACGAGCGAGTGCGAGATGAGATCGCTGCTGCTGCTGAGGCGCTGACCGATCCTGACAGTGGTGAGAAACTGGTGCAACGCGCTTACCGCCGCGAGGAGCTATACTCTGGCCCTTACCTGGAGCAGGCGGCTGACCTGATCCTAGCGCCGGTAGACGGCTACGATCCCAAAGGGGCGCTCTGGAAGCCGCACTTCACGCACAAGGACCAGGCCATGGTGGGCATGCACACCTACGACGACGCCTTCCTGTACGTCCCCAACCACTCGCTACCCACAGATGGCCTCAGCATCCTGGACATGATGCC
>CAZPMV010000130.1:0-3837 GCA_964587335.1 uncultured Anaerolineales bacterium | reverse complement strand
AGAGATGTGATAGAATAGCGGCGAGTTAGTGATTTCCAGTATCCAGGCATTGATGGACGAGCAACCTCCCAGTCAGGGCGATTCTGACCAACCTAAGAACTACCATGCTCTGTGTTTTATGAGACCCAAGGCAGGGTTCGCGTGAGCGCGCGGCCAGCTTTGGGTTTCTGTTGTTGGGGAGAGAGCGTATGAAGTTGGCTGTCGTCGTGCTGGCCGCGGGCCAGAGCACACGCATGAAATCGCAGCAGCCCAAAGTGCTTCACAGGCTGGCTGGCAAGCCCATGATCACCTACAGCGTGGAGACGGCCGGGCAACTGGGCGTGGGGAAGCCGGTTCTGGTGGTAGGTTGCGGCATGGAACAGGTGCAGGAAACCGTGGGCGACGCCGCTGAGTATGTGGTGCAGGAGGAGCGGCTGGGCACAGGACACGCCGTGTTGCAGGCGCGCTCTCTGCTGGAAGGTCACTGCGATGCCGTGCTGGTCTACTACGGTGACATGCCGCTGCTGACCATGGAGACCCTGCAGCGGCTGCTTACACTGCACGCCGAAGGCCGCGGCCCCATCGCCATGCTCACGCTGCTGGCCAATGACCCCAGGGGCTTCGGGCGCGTCGTGCGCGATGCCGATGGCCGCGTACGAGCTATCGTGGAAGAGGTAGACTGCACGCCGGAACAACTGGCCATCCGTGAGCTGAACGCCGGAGTCTACTGCTTCGACGCCCTTTGGCTGTGGGAACACCTGCCGCGACTGTCCCTCAGCCGCAAAGGTGAGTACTATCTCACAGATACCGTGGGCATGGCCGTTGCCGAAGGAGCGGAGGTGGCAGCGGTGAGCATCGACAACGAAGCAGAGTGCCTGGGGATCAATACGCGGGTGCATCTGGCAGAGGCTGAGAAAGTGCTGCGGCAACGCATCAATCAGCGTTGTATGCTGGATGGCGTCACGCTGGTGGATCCAGAGACCATCTACATCGACGCTACGGTGGGGATCGGCCAGGACACGGTGATCTATCCCAACACCCACCTGCGGGGCGAGACGCGCATCGGCCGCCAATGCACCATCGGCCCCAACTGCCTGCTCGTGGACACCGCCGTGGGCGACCACTGCGAGATCAAGGTATCGGTATGTGAGCAAGCGCTGCTGGAAGACGGCGTGGACGTCGGCCCTTTTGCTCATCTGCACAAGGGCGCTCATCTGGCGCGGGGCATGCACATGGGCAACCTCGGCAAGGTGCAGAACTCCTACCGGGTGAAGCGAAAGCAGACGGAAAAGACGGAAACTTCGTCTGTTACTTCGACTTCTGTGCAATAGGTTACGCTAGATCCAAGGAACACAGACTGAAAAAAGGAGAGAGGTGAAGTAAACCATGGGCAAAATCAGAAGGCTGGTGCTCGATGTTCTGAAACCCCACGAGCCTACCATAATAGAACTTGCCAGCCAGCTAAGTGAGCTTGACGGTGTCGAGGCGGTGAACATCAGCATCTTCGAGATTGACCTCCGGGTGGAGAACGCCAAGATCACCATCGAGGGGGACAGCATTAACTATGAGAAAGCGGAGCACGTGATCCAGGAAAACGGCGGCACGGTGCACTCCATTGATGAGGTAGTGGCGGGCAAGATGATCATCGAGGACGCCGAAACCCCTCAGGACGCTCTAAGATAGCGGACTTGTAGATGGGACTCCTGTATCGCGCACTACAACAGCTTCGAGAATATGACGACATCGCCGAGATAAGCGAGATCGCGCGACGCTACTTCGCCATGAACGCCTTCGACGGTGTGTTGACCATCATCGGCGTCGTTATGGGCAACTTCACCGCGGGCGTGAGCTCCTCTGCCATCGTGATCTCCACCGGCCTGTCCACTTGTATGGCCATGGGGATTTCCGGGCTGTGGGGGGCCTATCTGACGGAGTCTGCTGAGCGCAAGCGAAGTCTGGACGTCTTGGAGAACCACACCCTGAGCGACCTGAGCGGGACCAAGATCGGCCGGGCCTCGCGGGCGGCGGTGATCATCGTGGCCCTGGTAGATGGGCTGGCCCCCTTCGCCGCAGCGCTATTGGTGCTGTCGCCTTTCTTCTTCAGCACCACCCTGGGAGAGATCACCATCAGCTACTACCTCTCCCTGGGAGTGGCCCTGGCTACCCTTTTCGCCGTGGGTGCCTTTCTGGGGCGGGTGTCCAAGGGTAGCCTTATCCTCTCGGGCTTGAAGATGATCGGCGCGGGGTTAGTCGCCATCCTGGTGAGCCATCTGCTTGATGGCCGATAGGTTGAGACTGGCGTCAAAGGAGATGCTGGTTATGACAGCAGAGGAATTGATTGGACTGGCGCGGGAAGCCCGCCAGCGCGCCTATGCGCCCTACTCATGCTTTGCGGTGGGAGCCGCGCTCCTGGGACGCTCGGGCAGGGTCTACGCTGCCTGCAACGTGGAGAACGTCTCCTACGGGCTGTCCATTTGCGCCGAACGGGCGGCGGTGTTCAAGGCAGTGTCCGAAGGCGAGCAGGAGTTCGAGGCCCTGGCCGTGGTGACTTCTGCGGGTGGTTCCCCCTGCGGCGCCTGCCGCCAGGTGTTGGCCGAGTTCAACTACAACATGACGGTCTACGTGGCCGATACCAAAGGGCAGTACCGGGCCTTCACCGTGAAGGAGTTACTGCCGGAGGCATTCATGCCCGAAGACCTGCCCCGCTGAGGGCTGGCGAACGATGAGCGCGCGAGGCCACGTCGAAAGGCGTGGCCTTTTTGATCGTTTGCACAGCCTCAGGGGCG
Organism: uncultured Anaerolineales bacterium; assembly: GCA_964587335.1. Taxonomy (GTDB): domain Bacteria; phylum Chloroflexota; class Anaerolineae; order UBA3071; family UBA3071; genus UBA3071. Next base: position 1,072 of record CAZPMV010000130.1, on the reverse strand, counting down.
GTGGTATAATGCACAGGGCTCACGAACAGACCATCTACAGAAAGCAAGTCAGCACTCAAGGGAGGATCAGTGACTGAGGAGACTGCACAAGTGACTGGAGGGCTGAATGCCAAAGTGGTCGAGGTGCGCGCTATGTGCGAGGCCAAGGGGTTCTCGGCCGATCAGCGCCGCATCTGGGAGATGCTGGCGCTGATCCACACTGAGATCAGCGAGGCCACCGATGCCTACAAGAAGGGTTTGCCGTTGGAAGCGGTGGGGGAGGAGTTGATTGATGCCATCATCCGCATCTTTCACCTGCTCTCGGCCCTCGACCTGGACGCCGATGTGCTGTTCGAGACAAAGATGGCCAAGAATTGGCAGAGACCGCACAAGTACAACACAGTGCGGGGAGGGTAGCATTTAGGGCGTGAACGGGCGGAGAGAGCGGATCTATCGAACAGAGGCCATCGTCCTCAGTCGGCGAGACCAGGGGGAGGCCGACCGCGTGCTGACAGTCTTCACTCCCGGCATGGGCAAGCAGCAACTGCTGGCCAAGGGCGTGCGCAAGATCACCAGCCGCAAAGCGGGACACGTGGAACTGTTCACTCATAGCCAGTTCCTGGTCGCCAAGGCGAGAACCTGGGGCATCGTCACCCAGGCGGAGACGATACACGCTTTTCGCCCGCTGCGCGAAGATTTGCTGCGCACCAGTTACGCCTACTACGCCGCGGAACTTGTAGACCGCTTCACCCAGGAGGGGGACGAGAACCGGCGGCTCTTCGAGTTGTTGCTGGCGGCGCTCGGTTGGCTGGGCGAGGCGCGGGACCTGCGGCTGCTGGCTCGTTTCTTTGAGCTGCGGCTGCTGGCGCTGGTCGGCTACCGCCCACAGCTCTTCCAGTGCGTCCGTTGCCAGGCGGACATTGAGCCGGTGGACAACTTCTGGAGCCCGGCTGCCGGGGGCGTGCTCTGTCCTCGTTGTGGCGAGGGGTTGGTCGAGCGGTCAGGGAACGACCGCACATCGGCTGAACCGTTGCCATTGAACGCGCTCAAGGTGTTGCGCTTCTTGCAGACGCGTGACTGGGAGACCTGCTCT
>CAZPMV010000129.1:2572-9039 GCA_964587335.1 uncultured Anaerolineales bacterium | reverse complement strand
TCCGCCAGCCGTGTGGAATAAGCCCCAGGTCTGACTGCGAACCCCGCGACCCGGGTATTCCACACGGCCAGCGATACAAGAATGCAATCCTTGGCTCGACATGCGTACTGCATGTTGCACGCTACGTTATGTCGGCAGGATGTGCGATTCTTCCGGCTATCGCGCTCGCCGCGGCCACCGCCGGCCCGGCCAAGTAGACTTCACTCTCTGAATGGCCCATACGCCCGCGAAAGTTGCGGTTAGTGGTGCTCACCGCCCGCTCACCGCCGGCCAGCACACCCATGTGGCCGCCCAGGCAGGGACCGCAGGTGGGTGTGCTTACGGCTGCGCCAGCCTGGACAAATGTCCTTAGCAATCCCTCCTGCATCGCGTCCAGGTAGACCTGCTGAGTACCGGGAATGACGATGCAGCGCACGTCGGGATGCACCTGGCGTCCGTGCAGCAGTTGGGCGGCGACGCGCAGATCTGCCAGACGACCGTTGGTGCAGGACCCGATGACGACCTGGTCAATGCGCACCTCGCCAGCCTGACTCACAGCCCGGGCGTTCTCCGGCAGGTGAGGGAAGGCCACCTGTGGTTCTATCTGGCTGGCGTCGATCCTTATGGTCCGAGCATAGGCTGCGCCGCTGTCTGCCCCATAGACTGTGTAAGGGCGCGTCGAGCGACCCTCCAAATAGGCGCGCGTGGCGTCATCCACAGCAAAGAGCCCCGCCTTGCCACCGGCCTCTATGGCCATGTTGGCCATGGTGAAGCGACCAGACATGGGAAGAGCCTCCACCGTCGGACCGGCAAACTCTATGGCCTTGTAGTGTGCGCCGCCCACGCCGATCAGTCCGATGGTGTAGAGGATCAGATCCTTGCCGCCAACCCAGGGCTGCAACTCCCCGTGATAGACGATGCGGATCGTCTCCGGCACACGCATCCAGATGTGGCCTGTAGCCATGGCCACGGCGATGTCCGTGCTGCCCATGCCGGTGGCGAAGGCTCCCAGCGCACCATAGGTGCAGGTGTGCGAGTCGGCTCCCACGATGACATCTCCGGGCACAACCAGCCCCTGTTCTGGTAGCAGCACGTGCTCGATGCCCATGCGACCCACATCGAAGTGATGGGGCAATCCCTGCGCCTGTGCGAACCGGCGCATGGCGAGGCTCTGCTCGGCAGATTTGATGTCCTTGTTGGGCACGAAATGATCCGCCACCATGACCACTCGCTGGGGATCGAACACCCGCTCCACGCCCAGTCTTTCGAATTCGCGTATGGCGATGGGCGCGGTGATGTCGTTGCTGAGGACAATATCCACTGCTGCCTCAATGAACTGCCCAGCCCGCACTTCTTCTCGATCAGCGTGCGCGCCCAGGATCTTTTCGGCGAGGGTCATTCCCATGTGCTTATCCTCTGGCCTCGCGTCGGGCAGCGATGAGTCGGTTCAGGGAGAACATGTAAGCCTTGGCGCTGGCGACCACGATGTCTGTATCGGAGCCGCGGCCGCTGAAGACGCGGAGCTCGACGCCGTTCTCCTGAACGGGATCGTCAGCCTGGATGCGGATGGTCACTCGTCCCACAGCATCAATGCCCTCAGTCACTGCCTGGATGGAGAACTCAATAAGCTCGTTCGGCTCGCCGATGACACGGTTGATGGCCCGGCACACAGCATCCACCGGACCGGCGCCATGGTCGGCGTCACAATAGACCTGGCCATCCGGCCCCCGGATGCGAACGGTGGCCGTGGGAATGCTGTGATCACCACAAGAGATTTGGACGTGCTCTAGCTGATATGTTTCGTCGAAGAACATCTGCACTTCGTCGGCGACAATAGCCTCCAGATCCCGAGTATCCACGGTCTTCTTCCTGTCAGCCACTTCCAGGAAACGGTGATAGACCTTGTCGAACTGCTCTTCATCCAGCGTGTAGCCCAACTCCACCAACCGGTAGCGCAAGCCGGCCCGCCCCGATCGTGCCGACAGAACAATCTCCGAATCGGGCACGCCAACATCGCGGGGATTGATGATCTCGTAGGTGGTCCGCTCCTTCAGCACGCCATCCTGGTGGATGCCTGAGGAATGAGCGAAGGCGTTGGATCCCACAATGGCTTTGTTGGGCTGCACCGGGATGCCAGTCAATTGGCTGACCAGACGGCTGACCGGGTAGATGCGCCGAGAGTCGACACCGGTCTCCAGCCGAAAGAGATCGCTGCGGGTCTTGAGAGCCATGACTGCTTCTTCCAGCGAGCAGTTGCCAGCGCGCTCGCCGATGCCATTGACGGTGACCTCGATCTGCCGCGCCCCGTTGCGAACGCTGGCCAGCGTATTGGCCGTGGCCATGCCCAGGTCGTTGTGACAATGGACGGAGATGATAGCCCGATGGATATTGGGCACATTCTCCACGATGCCCCGGATGAGTGCTCCGAACTCGTCGGGCGTCGCGTAGCCGGTGGTATCGGGGATGTTGACCACGGTGGCGCCAGCGGCGATGACCGCCTCCAGCACTTGATGCAAGTACTCTGGCTCAGCCCGCCCGGCGTCCTCAGCATAGTATTGCACATCGTCCACGAACTTCCTGGCATACTTGACCGCATCCACGCCTCGTTCCAGCGCCTCTTCTCGAGTGGTGCGCAGCTTGTGGCGAATGTGAACGTCTGAGACCCCCAGCCCGGTATGGATACGCGGAAGAGCGGCATCCCGCAGCGCCTCTGCAGCAGCGTCGATGTCCTTTCTGTTGGCTCGTGTCAGACCGCAGATCGTGCAGCCTCGGACTTCGCGCGAGATGCGCTGCACCGCCCGGAAGTCGCCTGGTGAGGAGATGGGGAAACCCGCCTCTATAACGTCTACCCCCAGCTCTTGCAGCGCATGGGCAAGCTCGACCTTCTCGTTGACGTTGAGCGCCGCCCCAGGCGACTGTTCTCCGTCACGCAGCGTGGTGTCGAAAACGATAACCCTGTCCGTCATGGATGGTGACATAGCAGAACACTTCTCCTCAGCACAGCAACATCGCAACACGTGATGCGTGAAGCCCTCGAGTCACGTTTCACGCTTCACAGGTCACTTGGGATTCAACCAGGGCATCATCGCTCGCAACTCCCGTCCCACCTTTTCGATGAGATGCTCCTTCTCCCGCTGGCGCGCGGTGTTGAAGAAAGGACGGCCGGCCTGGTTCTCCAGGATCCAGGAGCGGGCATAGGTGCCATCTTGAACTTCGGCCAGCATCCGGCGCATTTCGGCACGCGTCTCGTCGGTGATGATCCGTCGGCCACCAGTGTAGTCGCCGTGCTCGGCGGTGTCGCTCACCGAGTACCGCATGTAGCTCAGGCCACCCTGCTGGATCAGGTCCACAATGAGCTTCAACTCGTGCAAGCATTCAAAGTAGGCAATCTCTGGCTGGTAGCCCGCTTCCACCAACGTCTCAAAACCGGCTTTGACGAGCGCCGAGACGCCGCCGCAGAGCACTGCTTGCTCGCCGAACAGGTCGGTTTCGGTCTCCTCGGCAAAGGTAGTCTCAATAACGCCGGCCCGCGTGCAACCGATTCCTTTGGCGTAAGCCAGCGCGACGTCGCGAGCTTGCCCGCTGGTATCTTGGTGGACAGCGAGCAGAGCTGGTGTTCCGACACCCTCCTGGTAAAGCTCGCGCAGGCGGTGCCCCGGTGATTTGGGAGCGATCATGCTGACATCCACATCTGATGACGGGATGATCTGATGAAAGCGAATGTTGAAGCCGTGAGCGAACAACAGCGTATCGCCGATCTTGAGGCCGGGAGCAATGGCCTCGCCATAGAGCGCCGGCTGGGCGTGGTCAGGCACAAGAATCGCGACCACGTCAGCCCAGTCAGCAGCCTCGGCGACCGACATGACCGCCAGCCCCGCTTCCTGGGCTTCCGCCCAGGACCTGCTTCCCGGCCGCAGACCGACTGTCACCCGGCAACCGCTGTCGTGCAGGTTGAGCGCGTGGGCGTGCCCCTGGCTGCCGTAGCCGATGATAGCAATGTTCTTGTTCGCCAGAAGCTCCAGGTCGGCATCGGCGTCGTAGTAGATGTTGGTCATGGAATGTTCTCCTTGGAAGATTGATAGTGCTTGGTACTCTGTTCTTCATAAAGCCTGATGCACGGTTCAGGCTGACAGGCTGCGAGTCTGTTACGAGACATAGGCTGCTCTGCTGCTACCGCCATTGCCGCTGCGCACCATGACCACGCGCCCGGTGCGGGCCAGTTCCTCTATGCCGAATGGCTGCAACAGTCCAAGCAGCGAGTTGACCTTGTCCTCCTGCCCTGTGATCTCAACGGTTAGCGAGGTCGCTCCCACGTCCACCACCCTGGCGCGAAAGACGTTGGCCAATTCCATAATCTCAGAGCGAGTGCCGTGGGGGGCACTGACTTTGACCAACACCAATTCGCGGATCACGGTGGGCTCACCGCTCACGTCCACCACTTGCGTGACGTTGACCAGCTTGGACAGTTGCTTAACCACCTGCTCGACGACGCGGTCGTCGCCGCTGACGACGACGGTCATGCGCGAGATGCCCGGTGTCTCACTGTGGCCCACCGTCAGGCTCTCAATGTTGTAGTTGCGACGGCGGAACAGGCTGGAGACCCTGCTGAGCACACCGGGTTTGTCTTCCATGAGGGCGATCAATGTGTGTCTCACCATCTTTGCCTTCTCCTTCTTTCGTTCCTTTCGTGTTCTTGTACTCGTGATCCTCTGCTGGTACAGGCCGGCGGATCATGTCGTGAACGGGCGATCCGGGATTGACCATGGGATAGACGTTCTCCTCCTGCTCGATACGGAAATCAATCAAGGCCGGGCCATCGGTGGCCATGGCCTGAGCGATGGCTGGAACGACGTCGATCTTCTCCCGAACGGTCAGTCCGCAGATGCCATAGGCCTCCGCGACGCGGGCGAAATCCGGTCCCAGCAACGGTGTGCCGGAATAACGGCCCTCAAAGAACATCTGCTGCCACTGGCGCACCATGCCCAGGTAGCCGTTGTTCAGGATGGCAATCCTGATGGGCAGCTTCTCCTGGACGACCGTCGCCAGTTCCTGGATGTTCATCTGAAAACCACCATCTCCGACAGTAACCCATATCTGTTCGCCGGGCAGGCCTATCTGGGCGCCGATGGCTGCCGGCAGCGCAAATCCCATCGTCCCCAGACCACCCGACGAGAGCAAGCCCCGCCGCCGGTGGTGCACGAAGTACTGCGCTTCCCACATCTGGTTTTGCCCTACATCAGATGCCATGACCGCGTTGCCCTGTGTGGCGTGCCAGATCTGCCGCACGACGTATTGCGGCATCAGCTTGTCCGTTTCCTGGGCCAAAATGTCCCTCTCCGCCGATTCATTGCGCCATTCCTGGACGATCCTCAGCCACTCCGGATGACTGTTGGCCTCGACCAAGAGGATGAGCGCAGGCAACACGTCCTTCACATCGCCCACCACGGCCAGGTCAGCGGGCACATTCTTGTTGATTTCCGCAGGGTCCACATCCACATGGATGATCCGCGCCTGGCGGACAAACTCGCTGACTGGTCCGGTCAGTCGGTCATCGAAGCGGCTGCCCAGGAAGACGATAACGTCGGCCTGGCTCAGCGCCTTGTTGGCGTAGGCTTCACCGTGCATTCCGGCCATCCCCAGACAGAGCGGATGCGTTTCTGGAATTGCGCCGATGCCCAGCAGCGTGCTGACGACCGGCGTGTTGGCCTTTTGGGCCAATTCCAGAAGTTCATCCTCGGCTCCCGCCAACACCACGCCATGTCCGGCGACAACCAGCGGTCTCTGGGCCTCGTTGAGCATCTGCGCAGCCTGTCGGACCGCAAGCGTGAAGTCATCTTGCGAGAGGCAATACCCAGGCAGGTGAAGCTCGTCAGGGTAGTCGTATTCGGTCTCGGCGGCCTGGACGTCCTTGGCGATGTCAATGAGCACCGGCCCCGGTCGCCCCGTGCGGGCGATATGAAATGCTTCCTTGACCACCATGGGGAGCTCCTCGATGTTGGTGACCAGGTAGTTATGTTTGGTGATGGGCAAGGTAATGCCCGTTATATCCACTTCCTGAAAAGCATCAGTCCCGATCACGGGCGTGGCCACCTGGCCGGTGATAGCCACGAGCGGAGACGAGTCCATGTACGCTGTGGCCAAGCCGGTGACCAGGTTAGTGGCGCCGGGGCCAGAGGTAGCAATGCAGACACCAGTGCGGCCTGTGGCGCGAGCGTAACCATCGGCGGCGTGGGCTGCGGCCTGCTCGTGACGCATGAGCACGTGGTGGATCGGATAATCAGGCAACGCATGATACAGATGGATCACGGCCCCGCCCGAAATGCCAAAAACGGTTTCCACGCCCTCGCGCACCAAGCTCTCCCACACTATCTGTGCGCCCGTTAGTTTCATAGCCTGCTTCCTCCTGTCTCTCTGCGAGACGACTACTCTCGAAACACCGCACCAGTGCTGGCTGAAGTGACCGCCTGGGCGTAGCGGCGCAGGTAGCC
>CAZPMV010000129.1:0-2472 GCA_964587335.1 uncultured Anaerolineales bacterium | reverse complement strand
TCCACGCCCATGCCAGACAGCAACGAGGTTGGCGTCAGCATCTCGCGCATTCCCGGTCCCCCTTTGGGGCCTTCATACCGGATGACGAGCACATCTCCGCTGTCAAACTGCTTGGCCACGATGGCCGCCGTCGCCTCTTCTTCAGAGCCGAAGACGCGGGCCGGGCCGGTATGCTGCCGCATTTTGGGCGCTACGACCGCTTGCTTGACCACCGCACCATCAGGGGCCAGGTTGCCGAAGAGAATGGCCAGTCCGCCGCTGCGCGAATAGGGTGCATCAAGGGGGCGGATCACCGCATCCTCGCGCACCTTTGCCGTTGCCACGTTCTCGGCCAGAGTACGCCCGGTTACGGTATGGACACTGCCTTCCAGCAAGCCGCCCTCTAGCAGGCGACTCATCAGCGCCGGGATGCCGCCGGCGCGATCCAGGTCTTCCAGGTGATGTCCACCGGCCGCCGGGCTCATGCGGCACAGGTGCGGCGTGCGGGCACTGTAGTCATTCAGATCACTGAGTGGGATCTCAATGCCAGATTCGTGAGCTACGGCCAACAGGTGCAGCACCGAGTTGGTGGAACCTCCCAGGGCCATATCCACAGCGAAAGCATTTCGGAAAGCGGCAGGCGTGAGAATGTCCAGAGGTCTCGTGCCGCTGGCCAGTAGCTCCATGACCTGCATCCCGGCCCGTTTGGCCAGAGCTATCCGCTCCGCGCGGATAGCTGGGACGGTGCCATGGCCCGGCAGGCCCATACCCAGCGCCTCGGTCAGGCAGTTCATCGTGTTGGCAGTGAACATGCCTGCGCAGGAGCCACAACCGGGGCAAGCTGCTCGCTCCAGCCGATCCAATTCGGCCTGGTCCATCTCGCCCCGCGCGACCGCACCCACAGCCATGAAGACGTCGGCGAGGTCCACTGCCCGACCATCCATGCTGCCAGCCAGCATTGGTCCGCCGCTGACGACGATTGCCGGCAGGTTGAGCCGGGCGGCCGCCATCAGCATGCCGGGGATGATCTTGTCGCAGTTGAGGACAAGCACCAAGGCATCGAAGGCGTGAGCCTGAGCGACGACTTCCACAGAATCGGCAATGAGCTCCCTGCTGGCCAGGGAGTATCTCATGCCCGGATGGTTCATGGCCAGCCCATCGCACACACCGATAGTGCCACATTCAAACGGAGTGCCGCCGGCCATGCGAACACCGGCCTTGACAGCATCGGCGACCTGGCGCAGCCCAACGTGACCGGGGATCGCTTCGCTATAGGAGTTGATCACACCGATGAACGGCTGGCTCATCTCCCTGTCGGTACAGCCCAGCGCCCGCAACAGCGAGCGGTGAGGTGCTCGCTCCGTGCCTCGCTTGATAGCATCGCTCTTCATTGACGACTCTCCTCCAGGATACAACAAAAGAAGCCGTTTCCAAATGTGAGTCCATTGGGAAACGGCTTCATTGCCATCCGACACTCTGTCGGAAGGATCCTCAGTGATCCAAGGCCTCAGGCCAACAGGTTTGAACAGAGCAAAAGCAAGAACCTCCCAGTTGGGAGGCTCTCTTCATGGTAGTGAGTAAATCCTTCTATCAGTGTGCACCCTACCCTGAATGCCTCCCAACCGCCACTAGCTCCTTAATGGCAAGGAGCTCAACCGGAAGTACCAGGATAATGGCGCTGTGCAAAAGACTCAGGGCTAGGAACATCTCATATCTCTCGCTTTCGAACTGTGCCCATCAGGATACCATACTCCAGCCTGCTTGTCAAATCGGAGCAATGCCCTGGTGCCGAGACATCGTTGCCCGCTCATGGAACCGCGTCCGGAGAAAGCTCCGACCGAAATCCTGACATCGAAGAGTATCGTCTATGTCGGCTCGCGCAGCGCCGCCGCAGCACGCTCTATCTGCTGGCGGACGGCGACCGTGGCCGTGCCACCGTAGGAATCCTTCGCCTCCACCGACCGCCGGTAGTCGAACGCCGCGTAGAGGTTCTCGTCGAAGAGGGTGGAGATAGCCCCGAACTCGGCCAGGGGCAGCTCGCTCAGCGGCAAGCCCAGTGCCTCGGCCTGCCGCACGGCGCGGCCCACCAGTTCGTGGCTCTGGCGGAAGGGAACGCCGCGGCGCACCAGGTAGTCGGCCAGGTCTGTGGTCAGCATGCCGTCGTCGAGCACCTTGGCCATCGCTTCGGCGTTGAGTTGCAGGGTGCGCACTACGCCCGCCGCCACCGGCAGTGCCAGCTTCAGCGTGTCCAGCGCGTCGAACAGCGGCTCCTTGTCCTCCTGCAGATCCTTGTTGTAAGTCGAAGGCAACCCCTTGAGCGTGGTCAGCAAGGCCACCAGATGCCCCACCAAACGCCCCACCTTGCCCCGCAGCAGCTCCAGCGAATCGGGATTCTTCTTCTGCGGCATCAGGCTGGAGCCGGTGGCGTAAGCGTCGTCCAATTCGATGAAGCCGAATTCCGCCGACGACCAGATGATCAGGTCCTCGGCCAGG
>CAZPMV010000128.1:6022-9046 GCA_964587335.1 uncultured Anaerolineales bacterium | reverse complement strand
TTTTCTCTGGGCCAGATGGCTTGAAAACGGTCATTGACAGGGCTCTCAACGCCTTTTTGAGCCCGTTTTGCGCCAAATGAAGCACTTGCCCCTTGAATTCCTGACAGATACTGGGTTTCAACTTCTGCACCGCAAAACAAAGTGTTAATCTAACTTCCCGGGATTCTGAACCATGCCGAAAACTCACCATAGAGATTCGCAGGTAACGTATCCTGATGTCCGCTACGATTGAGACCCTGCGTCAACTGTCGTTCTTTGCCAAACTCGGCGACGACACCTTGCGCAAGATGGCGCTCATCCTCCACAAACGCACGTACTCGCCTGGCCAGGTGATCATCCTGGAAGGCGAGCCTTGCCAGGCGGTGTACTTCGTCGCCCAGGGTCTGGTCCGCGCCCGCCGGATGTCTCTGGAAGGCCGCGAGCACGTGCTGGGCTACGTCGGGCGCGGCGAACCGTTCAACCTTGTCCCTGCGATTGACGGCAGCCCCAGTCGGGCCAGCGTGGACGCCGTCACGGAAGCCACGCTGTACATCATCCCCTGCTGGCGCTTTCGGGAAATCATGCGGGTCCATCACGATGTGGCGCTGGCCGTCATGGAACGTCTGGCGGCTGAGGTGCGGCGGTTGAGCGACATGGTGGAGGACCTGGCTTTGCACACGGTGCGCAGTCGGTTGGCGCGCTTCCTGCTAACTCACGCCTCGACCGGGCCTTCGTCCCCAGCCCAGGCCGAGGGGCTCGGCGGAACAGCCGAAGAGAGACAATCCCGCAGACACTGGACACAGGAGGAGATCGCCACGCACATCGGCACCGTGCGGGAAGTGGTGGGGCGTGCGCTGCGCACTTTCGCCACCGAGGGCTTGGTTCGCCGTCAGCGTGGGCGGCTGGTCATGGTAGATCGGGAAGGGCTGGAACGGGAGGCCGCAGGCAGATAGCGGATTGGGAAAAGAGACTTTTGTCGCAGACAGGAGGCTGTCCCCGTGCCACAATGGGGGCAGCCTTTTTGGTGAGGGCAGCCCAATGAAGCAAACTAATCCTGCAATGCCTCAACTTGACGAACATCTCTGCACGCTCTGCGGGCTGTGCGTGGAAGCCTGCCCCTGCCATGCCATTGAACTGGGGGAAAAGGGGCCGATCTTCAACTGCCCCCAGGGTCGTGTTGATGGTTCTGCCTGCACTAGGGATGCTGGCTGCTGCCTATACTTATGTGAAGAGGCCTGCCCTACCGGCGCCATCTCCTGCGGTTTCGAGATCGTCATGGAGACAGACGAAGGCAACAGTACGCTGGCAAGTAGTTGAAACAGCCGCAAGGAGAGGGAATGTGTTTGGTGAACTAGTCTACCTGGATAACTCGGCCACCACCCGGCTGGATGAGCGCGTGCTGGAGGCGATGACGCCCTACTTCCTGGAGACCTACGCCGTGGCCACTTCCGAGTTCGGCTATTCGCCGGGCATCGAGGCCAAGGAGGCGCTGGAGAAAGCCCGCGAGACCATAGCCAGTGCGCTGGGAGCCACTGCAGAGGAGTTCGTCTTCACCTCCGGGAGCACCGAGGCCAGCAATATGGCCCTCAAAGGGGTGGCTATGGCCCTGGGGAAGAAGGGCACACACATCATCGTCTCCAGGATCGAAGACTTCGCCGTGCTCTACAGCGCCAAGGCTCTGGAGAAGCAGGGCTACCAGGTGACCTACCTGGATGTGGATGCTGAGGGCTTGGTGGACTTGGATCAACTTCGGGAAGCTATCAGCGAGGAGACCATCCTGGTTTCCATCCAGCACGCCAACCAGGAAATCGGCACCATGCAGGACATTGAGACCATCGGCCAGATGTGCCGGGAGAAGGGAGTGCTTTTCCACACCGATGCCACACACACTTTCGGCCGAGTGGGCCTGGATGTGAGCCAGGCGCCAGTGGATCTGGTCACCGTCTCGGCCCACACCATTCACGGCCCCAGGGGCATGGGCGGCCTCTACATGCGCAAGGGCACACCCATTACCAGGTGGATGGATGGCGGCTTCCAGGAGTTCAACCGGCGGGCTGGGTTGGAGAACATCCCCGGCGCGGTGGGCTTCGCCAAAGCGGTGGAACTGGTGACGCCGGAGGAGAACGAGCGGCTCCAGGCCCTGCGGGATCACCTCATTGACAGGGTGCTCCGAGAGATACCACACACTACGTTGAACGGGCACCGCTGGCAGCGTCTGCCGCAGAACGGTAACATCACCTTCCACTTCGTGGAGGGCGAGTCCATCACCTTGCATCTGGACATGCGAGGCTTTGCCGTCAGCACTGGCTCCGCCTGTTTCAGCCGCTCGCTGGAAGCCAGCCACGTCATCATGGGCATCGGCGGCAACCACGAACGGGCCCACGGCTCGGTGCGCTTCACTTTCGGCCGCTACAACACGATGGAAGACGTGGACGCCGTGGTGGATGCCGTGGCCGAGGTAGTCACTCTGTTACGGAAGATCAGTCCGCTTGGCAAGGCATGAAGCACAAGCGGTGATCGAGATCATAATCATCTGACTCTGGGAGGAAAACAGCATGTTGAACAAGACGGTGGAACGCGCGATCAACGAACAAATCCAGGCCGAACTCTACTCTGCCTATCTGTACCTTTCGATGGCGGCCTACAGCGCAGCAGCCAATCTGCCGGGCTTCGCCCATTGGATGAAGGCGCAGAGCCAGGAAGAGACTGAGCACGCCATGAAGTTCTTCAATTACGTGAACGAGCGCGGTGGGCGTGTCGTGCTCAAACCCCTTGACCAGCCGCCGGTGGAGTTTGGGTCCCCAGTCGATCTGTTCAAGAAGGTACTCGAACACGAGCAGCTCGTGACCGGGTTGATCAACGATCTCTACGAGCTTGCGGTCAAGGAGAACGACTACGCCACCCAGGTACTGCTCCACTGGTTCATCGAGGAGCAGGTCGAGGAAGAAGCCAACGCTGCTCAGATCGTCGAGACGCTGAAGATGGCCGGCGACAAGGGGAACGCTCTGATCATGGTGGACAGAGGGCTGGCCAAGCGAGGGGCCT